>DATEFR010000850.1:0-13607 GCA_035280545.1 Burkholderiaceae bacterium
CGCCCATCTGCGTGATCGTGTGCGCGATCGTCGCTTGCGAGTCGGTCGAGGTCATGCTCGGGATTGTCTCAAACCGCGGCGGGCCGCGCGGTCTCTACCATAGAGGCCTTTTCCAATCTTCCGCTACCCCGCGCGGACGGGCGGCGATGCGCCACAAGCGCGTTGCGACGACCCTCCAGCGCGCCAGCATCGACCGATGAGCGCCGTCCATCCCGCCGACCTTTCCCCCTCCACCGCTGCCGCCCCGCGCTGGGCCTGGCTGCCCCGCATGGGCAGCTGGCAGTACCACCTGCTGCTGATCGCGCTGGGCGTGTTCGTGCTGGGCCCGCTGGGCGGGGTGACCGCGTCGTACATGAACTTCTCGCTGGGCTTTTTCGTCGGCGGGCAGGTGCTGGCCGGCATCTTGGGCTCGACCGTCACGCTGGGCTACGGCGCGCAGGGCAAGCACGGCGCGAACTACATGCAGACGGCGGCTGCCTCGGTGGCCGGGATGAGCGCGATGGGCGTGCTGATCCAGGCGATGGCCTGGCTCGGGCTGCCGCAGCCGCCGGTCTGGCAGCTCGTGCTGTACATGCTGTGCATCGGCATGTTCGGCGCCGGTGTTGGCATGCTGTACACGCCCGTCCTGGTCGACCGGATGCGTCTGCCGTTCCCGTCGGGGCTGGCGGTCGCCAACATCCTGCGGGCGCTGACCGATCCGGTGCTCTTGCGCCGCGCCGTCGGCATGCTGGGCGTCGGCATGGCGGCCGGGCTGGGCAGCGGCATCGCCGCGGCGAAGGTCGCGCTGCTCGGCGCGATCGAGCTCTCGGCCTCGACCTTCGGCGCCGGCATGCTGGTGGGCGCCCGCATCGGCATTCCGGCCGTGGTGGCCGGTGTGCTCGGCGTGGCGCTGGTGCCGTACTTCGTCTCGATCGGCTGGCTGCACGAAGGGGATCCGCCGCGCAAGATCATGTTCCTGATCGCGCTGGGCACGATCATGGGCGCCGCGATCATCGACCTCGCGATGATCTTCTGGCAAGCGCTGCAGCGCTACCGCGCCGGCGGCATGGCAGCGCCGGCCGAGGCCGGTGCCGACTGGAAGCGCACCAACACGCGCCGGCTGCTGCTGTGGGTCGCGTGCTGGGCGGCGGCCGTCGTCGCCACCGGCCATCTGGTGCTCGGCCAGCCGATCGGCTACCTCGCGTTCGCGGTGCTGCTCGTGTTCGTGTTCGCGATGGTCAACGGTATCTCGCTCGGCATCAGCGACTCGAACCCGATCTCGTCGGCGTTCGTCGTCGCCGTCGTGCTGATGGCGGCGATCGGCCTGAAGGACCCGACCGTCGGGCTGATGGCCGGCACCGTGCTGCTGGTCGCGATGACGGTCGGTTGCGACATGCAGCAGGACCGTTCGACCGGCTGGCGCCTGGGCACCAACCGCGTGCTGCAGTTCCGCTACCAGGTGCTGGGCATCTTCGTCGGCGCGATCATGTCCGTCGCGTTCGCGAAGCTGTTCATGACCGCATACCCGGTGCTGCTTCTCGACCAGACCGTGATGAAGGCCGGCGAGCAGCCGGCCTCGTGGAGCGCCGCGATGACCTACAAGTTCGTCGGCGTGCTGCGCAGCCTGACCGAGGACAAGCCGTACCAGCGCACCGCGATCTGGCTGGGCGTGGCGATCGGCTTCGCGATCGAGCTGGCGCGCAAGCTGATCAAGACCAACGCGCGCTACCAGCGCTTCGCGACCGAGCGGCGCAGCGGCTTCGCCACCGACTTCGTGATCGACTCGTTCCTGTTGCCCTCGCCGTACGCGCTCTCGTTCGGCGGGTTCGTCAGCCTGCACACCTCGCTGTGGTTCGGCGCCGGCGGCATCGTCTCCAGCGTGCTGAATTCGCTGCCGAAGACGAGGAAGGACGACGTGGACGTCCCGGAAGACATGAACGCCACCTCGCTGTTCGGCGGCGGCTTGATCGCCGGCGATGCGCTCGCGGCGCTCGGGCTCGGCCTGGTGGGCTTGCTCGCGACGCTGGCGTCGGGCTGAACCATCGAGCCCATCGAGCCCGTTCGCCCTGAGCCTGTCGAAGGGCCGTGTGGCACCAGGGCTTCGACAAGCTCAGCCCGAACGGTGTTGGAGGCCCGAACGGGCCGACGAACTCAGCCGATCTCGCGCCAGCGGATGCACGCTACCCGCTGGCCGCCACCGACCTCCTCGAGCACCGGCACCTCCACCTTGCAGCGCTCGATCGCATGCGGGCAGCGCTTGTGGAACGTGCACCCGCTCGGCGGGTTCAGCGGCGACGGCAGCTCGCCGCCCAGCACCTCGCGCTGCCGGCGTGCGCGCACGTCGATGCGCGGCGTGCTCGCGAGCAGCGCGCGCGTGTACGGATGGCGCGGCGCGGCGAACAGCGTCTTCTTCGGCGCGCTCTCGACGATCTTGCCGAGGTACATCACGATCACCTCGTCGGCGATCAGCTCGACGACCGCGAGGTTGTGCGAGATGAAGACGTAGGCGACCCGCGTCTCCTCCTGCAGGTCCATCAGCAGGTTCAGCACCTGGGCCTGGATCGAGACATCCAGCGCCGAGACCGGCTCGTCGGCGACGACGATCGCCGGCGTCAGCATCAGCGCGCGCGCGATCGCGATGCGCTGGCGCTGCCCGCCCGAGAACATGTGCGGGTAGCGCGCGTGGTGCTCCGGCCGCAGCCCGACACGCGCCATCATCGCGCGCGCCCGCTCGTCGCGCTCGCGCGCGCCCATCGTCGTGTTGATGACCAGCGGCTCTTCGAGCGCCTGGCCGATCTTCTTGCGCGGGTTCAGGCTGGCGTACGGGTTCTGGAACACCATCTGCACGCGCTGGCGCAGCCGCTTGCGATCGTCGGCCGCGGCATGCGTGACGTCGGCGCCGTCCAGCAGCAGCGCACCGCGGGTCGGCGTCTCGATCATCGTCAGCTGGCGCGCGAGCGTGCTCTTGCCGCAGCCCGATTCGCCGACGACCGCGAGCGTCTTGCCGGCCTGCAGCGCGAACGACACGCCGTCCAGCGCGCGGGCGAGCGCCTTGGGCTTGAACAGGCCTTGCGAGACCGGGTAGTGCTTCGCGAGGTCTTGGGCTTCGAGGACGTTATCGCTCATCGCTGGCCCCTCACCCCAGCCCTCTCCCCAGAGGGGAGAGGGAGTTCCGTGTTGCTCCCTCTCCCGCTTGCGGGAGAGGGTTGGGGTGAGGGCCTCTCCACCAGCGGAAAGAAGCAGCGCGCCTGCGTGCCGACATCGCCGTCCAGCGTCGGCCGCTCGTGATGGCAGCGGTCCTGCACATAGCGGCAGCGCGGCGCGAGCAGGCAGCCGCTCGGCCGGTCGTAGGCGCCCGGCACGACGCCGGCCATCGAACTCAACCGCCGCTGCCCGATGTTGTGCTCGGGCAGCGCCGACAGCAGCGCCTCGGTGTAGGGGTGGCGCGGTGCATCGAAGATCGCCGGCACGTTGGCCGTCTCGACGACCTGCCCGGCGTACATCACGAGCACGCGCTGCGCGACTTCGGCGATCACGCCCAGGTCGTGCGTGATCAGCATCAGCGCCATGCCGCGCTCGCGCTGCAGCTTCAGCAGCAGCGCGAGCATCTGCGCCTGGATCGTCACGTCCAGCGCGGTGGTCGGCTCGTCGGCGATCAGCAGGCGCGGGTTGCAGGCAATCGCCATCGCGACCATCACGCGCTGGCTCATGCCGCCGGAGAGCTGGTGCGGGTACGCGTCGAGCCGGCGCTGCGCATCGGGAATCTCGACCGCGCGCAGCAGCTCGAGCGCCCGCGCCCGCAGCGCGCGCGTCGAGCCGCCTTCGTGGATGCGCAGCGTCTCGATCAGCTGGTACGCGACCGTGAAGCACGGGTTCAGGCTCGCCATCGGATCCTGAAAGATCATCGCGATGTCGCGGCCCAGCATCTGGCGGCGCTGCTTCAACGGCATCGTCAGGAGGTCATGGCCATCGAACACGAGCCGCTGGGCCTGCACCCGCCCGGGCTCGTCGATCAAGCCCATCAGCGCGAGCGAGGTCACGCTCTTGCCCGAGCCGGATTCGCCGACGATGCCCAGCACCTCGCCGGCGGCTACATGCAGCGACACGTCGTCGACGGCACGGAATGCGCCGAAGGCGACGCTCAGCCCCTGAACTTCGAGCAGCGCCATCGCGGTCAGCGTTTCAGGCGCGGGTCCAGCGCATCGCGCAGTCCGTCGCCCATCAGGTTGAAGGCCAGCACCGCGATCAGGATCGCGAGGCCCGGTAGCGTGACGACCCACCACGCGCTCTGGATGAACTCGAGCGCGCTGGCGAGCATCGAGCCCCATTCGGGCGTCGGCGGTTGTGCGCCCAGGCCGAGGAAGCCGAGTGCCGCGGCGTCGAGGATCGCGGTCGAGAAGCCCAGCGTCGCCTGCACGATCAGCGGCGCGGCGCAGTTCGGCAGCACCGTGTCGAACATCAGCCGCGGCGTGCTGGCGCCGGCGATGCGCGAGGCCTGCACGTAGTCCTTCGCGAGCTCGCCGATCACCGCGGCGCGGGTCAGCCGCACGAAGTGCGGCAGCATCACGATCGCGATCGCGTACATCGCGTTCATCAGGCCGGGCCCGAGGATCGCGACGACCGCGACCGCGAGCAGCAGGCTGGGCAGCGCCAGCATGATGTCCATCAGCCGCATGATCGTGAACTCGACGCCGCCGCGGAAGAAGCCGGCGACCAGCCCGAGCACGACGCCGAAGCTCAGCGACAGGCCGACCGAGACGATGCCGATCAGCAGCGACAGCCGCGTGCCGTGGATCAGCCGCGAGAGCTGGTCGCGCCCGACCGGGTCGGTGCCCAGCACGAACACGTGGCCGCCTATGGCTGTCAGCGACGGTGGCTTCAGCACCGCATCGGCGTACTGCTCGCGCGGCGAGTACGGGGCGATCACGTCGGCCAGCAGCGCGGCGAGCACCAGCGCGATCACGATCGCGAGCCCTATCATCGCGCCGCGGTTGCGGCGGAAGTCGCGCCAGAGTTCGGCGGCGGGGGACGGAGGTGCCGCTCGTTGGCCCTCACCCCAACCCTCTCCCAGAGGGAGAGGGGGAAATTCAGCTCCCTCTCCCGCTGGCGGGAGAGGGTTGGGGTGAGGGTCTCCCAGCGCACTCATCGTCATTGGTGCCGTATCCGCGGATTGATCACGCCATACAGCACATCGACCACCAGGTTCACCGCGATGATGGTCGTCGCACTGAGCAGGATCCCGCCCTGCACCGCCGGATAGTCGCGCCGCCCGATCGCCTCGACCAGCCACTTGCCGATGCCGGGCCAGCTGAAGATCGTCTCGGTCAGGATCGCGCCCGCGAGCAACGTGCCGACCTGCAGCCCGGCGGTCGTCACGACCGGGATCAGCGCGTTGCGCAGCGCATGGATGCCGATCACGCGGAACGTCGACGCGCCCTTCGCGCGCGCGGTGCGCACGTAGTCCTCGCGCAGCACCTCGAGCATGCTCGAGCGTGTCATGCGCGCGATCACCGCGAGCGGGATCGTGCCCAGCGCGATCGCCGGCAGGATCAGGTGCGACAGCGCACTCTTGAACGCGCCGGTGTCGGACGCGAGCAGCGAATCGATCAGCATGAAGCCGGTGACCGGCGGGATGTCGTACTCGATCGCGATGCGGCCCGAGACCGGCGTCCAGCCCAGCCAGACCGAGAACGTCAGGATCAGCAGCAGGCCCCACCAGAAGATCGGCATCGAGAAGCCGGTCAGCGAGGCGCCCATCACCGAGTAGTCCCACACGGTGTTGCGCTTGACCGCGGCGATCATGCCGGCCGGCAGACCGACGAGGAGTGCGAGCAGCATCGCGCAGACCGAGAGCTCGATCGTCGCCGGGAAGCGCGCGATGAACTCGCGAAACACCGGCTCGTGCGTGATCGTCGACAGGCCCAGGTCGCCATGCAGCGCGCGCCAGACGTACTCGCCGTACTGGACGTAGAGCGGCCGGTCCAGCCCGAACTCGTGCAGCAGGCGCTGGTAGCGCTCCGGCGTCATGCCGCGCTCGCCCGACAACGCTTCGACCGGGTCGCCGGGCAGCAGCCGGATCAGCGAGAACACCAGGATCGTGATGCCCAGGAACGTGGGCAGCACGAGGCCGAGGCGCTTGAGAAGGAAGGTGAACATCGGGTCTTTCACCCTCTCCCCCCGGGAGAGGGCAGGGGTGAGAGGAAACGAAGGAGCACTTCGCTGCCCTCACCCTAACCCTCTCCCAGAGGGAGAGGGGATGAGATCACTTCTTGTCGGCCATATCGACCTTGTCGAAGTAATGGTGCGCGGTCGCATCCATCTTGTAGCCGATCACTTCCTTGCGCACCGGATCGAAGCGCACCGAGTGCGCGATCGGGATCCACGGCGCTTCGTCGTGCGCGATCACCTGCGCCTTCTCGTACAGCGCGGCGCGCTCGGACTGCTTGGTCACGGTCTTGGCCTTCTGCACCAGGGCTTCGAAGTCCTTGTTGCACCAGCGCGAGACGTTGCCGCCGCCCTTGACAGCCGAGCAGCCCAGCAGCGGCACGAAGAAGTTGTCGGGGTCGCCGTTGTCGCCCGACCAGCCGAACATCATCACGTGCTGCTCGCCGGTCTTGCTGCGCTTGCGGTACTCGCCCCACTCGAAGGTGATCAGCTTGGCCTTCACGCCGATCTTGTCCCAGTCGGCCTGGATCAGCTCGGCCATGCGCTTGCCGTCCGGGTTGTACGGACGGGTCACCGGCAGATACCAGAGCTCGACCTCGGTGCCGTTCGGAAAGCCGGCCTGCGCGAGCAGCGCCTTGGCCTTGGCCGTGTCATAGGCGTAGTCGACGACCTTGTCGTTGTACGACCAGAGCGTCGGCGGGATCGGGTTCTTCGCCGGCTGGCCGGCTCCCTGGAACACCGCGTCGAGGATGGCCTTCTTGTTGACCGCCATGTTCAGCGCCTGACGCACGAGCTTGTTGTCGAACGGCTTCTTCTCGACGTTGAACGCGATGTAGCCGACGTTCAGGCCCTGCTGCGAGATCAGGTTGATCGCCGGGTCGTTCTTCATCAGTGCGACGTCGGCCGGCTTCGGGAACGCCATCACGTGGCACTCGCCGGCCTTCAGCTTCGCGTAGCGCACCGACGCGTCGGTCGTGATCGCGAACACCAGGTTGTCGATCTTCGGGCGGCCGCCCCAGTAGTGGTCGTTGGCCTTGTAGCGCACGACCGCGTCCTTCTGGTACGAGACGAACTGGAACGGGCCGGTGCCGATGGGCTCGCGGTCGAACGGCTCGATGTTGCCGGCCGCCTTCATCTTCTCGGCGTATTCGGCCGAGAGGATGGACGCGAAGTCCATCGCCATGTTCGCGATGAACGGCGCCTCGGGTTTCTTCAGCACGAAGCGCACGGTCAGCGGGTCCACCTTCTCGACCCGCTCGACGATGTTCTTCATGTCCATGTCGTCGAAGTACGCGTAGGTGGTGCCCGGCTGCGTCTTCGCGAAGGGATGGTTCGGGTCCATCATCCGGTTGAACGAGAACAGCACGTCGTCGGCGTTGAAGTCGCGCGTCGGCGTGAACTTCGCGGAGGAGTGGAACTTGACGCCCTTGCGCAGCTTGAACGTGTAGGTCAGGCCGTCGGGCGACGCGGTCCAGCTCTCGGCCAGGCCGGGCACGATGTTGGTCGTGCCGGTCTCGAATTCGACCAGGCGGTTGAACATCGGCACCGAGACCGCGTCGAAGGTCGTGCCGGTCGTGTAGTACTGTGGGTTGAACCCTTCGGGGCTGCCCTCGGAGCAGTAGACCAGCGTCTTCGCGGCGAACGCGGTGCCGGCCAGGCCCAGCAGGGCGGTCGCGGCAAGCGTGCGGGTCAGCGTGGTCAGCGTCCGGTGACGGCTGCGCTCGTTGCGGATGTTCATGATGGGCGGTTCCCGAAAGTTGATCGTGTGCGGCGTGCTCTTCGTGGGAGCCTGAGGCCGATGGAGCGGGGCTGAATGATAGGCGTCGCTTTTGCGGCGAAAGGGGCGGGTTCCCCCTAGCAAACCCCACGCCAGCTCGCGGGTTGGCGCCAGTCAGGCGAGCTTGGCGAGCACCGCCAACCAGAGCGGCGCGGTCACGACGAAGGCCAGCGTCGACAGCACGGTGGCGGCGGTCGTTTCGGCTTCCAGCGTGCTGTAGCGCTGGGCGAAGATCAGCGCGTTGCTGCCGACCGGCAGCGCCGCAAGCATCACGACCACCGCGAGCGGAACGCCCGAGAGATCGAAGCCCCAGTGCGCGACGACCAGCACCAGCGCCGGCAGCACCAGCATCTTCAGCGCCGAGATCACGACCGCGCCGAGCGCCGCGCCCTGTACGCCGTAATACGCGAGCGACATGCCGATCAGCACCAGGCACAGCGGCACGACCGCCTGGCCCAGCGTGCGCAGGATCTCGTCCATCGCCGCCGGCACCGGAAGGCCGAGGCCGTTCCAGGCCAGCCCGCACAGCACCGGCAGCACGACCGGATGGATGACGGTGTTGCGCGCGGTGCTGAGCAGCGTGCGCGCCAGGTGCACGTCGGCCTCGCCGCGTGCGGCCTGGGCCTGCGCGATGTCGAGCTCGACCAGCGCGGTCGTCACGGTCAGCAGCACCAGTGCATGCAGGCTGACGATCGCGAGGTGGATCGCGAGGCCGGCTTCGCCGAACAGCGCGGCGGCGATCGGGATGCCGACCTGTACCGTGTTGCCGAACGCGACCGAGATCGCCCGCACCGCCGGCACCGCGGGCGATGCCGTCGTGGCGCTGCGCCGTGCATAGCGCTGGCTCGCATAGACCGCCAGCAGCATCGCGACCAGCGGCGCGAACACCGCGAGCAGCGTGCGCCAGGGCATGGTGTGGAAGTCGATGCGCGCAGTCGTGCGGAACAGCAGCGCCGGCACGAAGATGTAGTACGCCGCGTTGGCCAGCGTGCGCGCCGGATCGCCCGAGCCCAGCCACTTGAGCTTGCCGACGATCCAGCCGATCGCGACGACGATGAAGATCGTCAGCAGCTTGAGAAAGACGACGGTCGGCACCGCGGCGAGTATCCACGAAGTCTGCGCGGCCCCCGCGCAGGGCCTTGTGTCGGTGGCATCGAACAAGGCGGTCGTGCCGTGTATCGATAGCCGCTTGGGAGTAAGAATATGTAGGCCCTCTCTCAGAGGGATGACGCGATGCAACAATGCCCCGTCCCAGGATGAGCGTGGCGTCGTGTGCCGGCGAGACTCGCTCGATTCGTTCATCCGTCCGCCCGCCCGCTCGGGCCTCCGTTCTACATGCAGGTCTCGCCGCCGACACTGAAGTCGAAAACGATCTCGTCGATCCTGTGGTCGGTCGCACGCACCGGCTGGGGAACGTTGGTCTCGTTTCTGGTCTTCGCATTCCTCGCGCGTTTTCTCGGCCCCAGCGACTTCGGCAAGTTCGCGCTCGCGAGCCTGGCCTACGAGGTCTCGCGCATCGTCGGCAACGGCGGCCTTCCCGAGTCCATCGTGCGCGATGCCGCGCTCGACGAGGCCACCGCCGACACGGTCTTCTGGGCCTGCGTCGGGCTCAACGGGGTGGTGGCCCTGGTGCTGTACATCGCCGCGCCGTGGTACGAGGTCGTGACCGGCACGCCCGGCGTCGCGGACCTGGTGCGCTGGCTGTGCTGGATGCTGCCGCTGGCCGCGCTCGGCACGATCCACGCGGGGCGCCTGGCGCGCGGCTTCGGTCATCAAAAGCTCGCGCTGCAAGGCTTCGTGGTCAGCGCGGCGGCCGGCGCGGCCGCGATCTTCGCCGCATACCGCGGCCTGGGCCCGTACAGCTTGGTCGTGCAGGCGGCGGTGACCAGCGTGCTCGGGTCGGTGATGTCGTGGTGCCTGTTCCGGTGGATGCCGGGGCTGCAGTTCAGTCTGGCGCGCCTGCGGCAATGCCTGCAGTTCGGCATCAGCATGGCCAGCACGCAGCTGATCTGGATTCTCACGGCGCGACTGCAGGAGCCGTTCATCGGGCGTGCCTACGGCACCGATGCGGTCGGCCAATACCGGGTCGCGTGGCGCTTGATCGAGCTGATCGGGCAGACGGTGCTGGCGCCCATCGGCAGCGTCACGGTCGTCACGCTGTCGAACCTGCAGTCGGACCCGCCGCGATTCGCCTCGGCATTCCGGCGCCTGATCATCGCCGCCGGCATGGTCACGTTGCCGTTGATGTTCGGTTTCGGGGCGCTCGCGATCGAGGCGATCGGCCTGGTGTTCGGGCCGCAGTGGAAACGCGCCGCCCCGCTGGGCGAGGTGCTGGTGCTGATGGCGGTGCCGTTCTTCCTGAACTATTTGTCGAGCCCGGCGCTCTCGGCGCTGGGCCGCTCGGCGGCGATCCTGCGCGTCTCGGTGCTGCAGCTGACGCTGACCGCATTGCTGACCTGGCTCGCGACGCCGTTCGGCATGCTCGCGATCGCGGCCTCCTACGTGCTGCGCGCCTACATCACCGCGCCGGTGCAACTCCTGGCGCTGCGCAGGGCGCTGGGCGGGATCCGCCTGGGCATCGCGCGCAGCCTGCTGCCCGTGATCGGCATCGCGGCCGTGGTGTTCGGCGGCACGTGGCTCGTGAAGCCCTTCGTGCGAGCATGGCTCGTGTCCGATCTGTGGCTGTTTGTTATTCTCGGATCGGTCTCGCTGAGCCTCTATGCGGCGGCGCTGGTCCTGTTCCAGCGGCGCGAAGTTTTCAACTGCTTGGAGCCGCTGCTCAAACCGGTCATGAAAAAAGCTCAAGAACGCAAGGAGCACCAGCGATGAACCGTACCGAGCTGATCGAGACGCTGCAGCGACGGATAGACGACGCGATACTGCCGCGCATAGGCAAGCTCGAGCAATTGATCCTGCTCGACTTTCCGAACCACGCGAACGTCGGCGACAGCGCGATCTACGGCGGCCAGCTCGCCTTCTTCAAGCAGCGGCTGCAGGCCACGCAGGCCATCGTGTCCGACGGCGTCAACGTTCCGTGGGAGCGCATCGCCGATGCGGGGCGCGACGTGCCGATCTTCCTGCACGGCGGCGGGAACTTCGGCGACCTGTGGCCGGAGCATCAGGACTTCCGCGAGGCGGTGCTCGAACGCTTCCCGGGCCGGCTCGTGGTCCAGCTGCCGCAATCGATCCACTACAAGGACCCGGCGCGGCTCGCGCGCACCGCCGAGGTCATCGCCCGGCACGGCAACTTCGTGCTGCTCGTCCGCGACGAGGAGAGCTTCGAGATCGCGCGCCGGCACTTGCGCTGCGACGTGCAGCGCTGCCCCGACATGGCCTTCTATCTCGGCCCGCTGGAGCGGATCGGCCGCCCCGAGCGCGAGCTGCTGCTGCTGCTGCGACAGGACCGGGAGAAGGGCATCGAGAACCCGGCCGAGGCCGGCGCTCTGCCGCCGGGCACGTTGGTTGCCGACTGGCTGGACGACGACAAGAACATGAAGGCTCGCGTGAAGACTGCGGCTGCACTGAACACGCTGCTGAAACTGCGCACCGATCCGATGGCGCTGCGCCAGGACTACTTCGAGAGGCTGGCGCTGAACCGGCTGCGCCGCGGGATCCGGATGCTCTCGTCCAGCAACGTCGTGATCACCGACCGCCTGCATGTGCACATCGTCTCGACGCTGCTCGACATCCCGCACGTGGTGCTGGACAACAGCTACGGCAAGGTCTCGCGGTTCATCCGGCTCTGGACCGCCGGGTTCTCGGGCATGAGCCGGGCCGACTCGCTGGCCCAGGCGCTGGCGTCGTACGGTCCGCCGACCGGCGCCGTCTTGCGGAGCGCGTGAGCGATGCACGCGAGCACCGCCATCCGCGTGATCAGCATGGTGTCCGCGCACGAGCGGCGTGCGCGGTTCACCGCGGAAGCCGGGCAGGCCGGGGTCGAGTGGTCGTACTTCGATGCGCTGCGCCTGCCCGAAGCGCCGCTGCTCCATGACCCGGTGACCGAGCTCACGCACACCGGCCGGCCGCTGCGCGCCGGCGAGATCGGCTGTTATGCGAGCCACTACAGCCTGTGGAACTGGTTCATCGCATCGAACCACGCGCAGCTGCTGGTGCTGGAGGACGACGTGGCGGTCGACTGGTCGGCATTGCGGGTGCTGTGCAGCCGCGATCTCGCGCGCGACGGCATCGACATCCTGAAGCTGTTCACGACCTACCCGGCGCAGTCGGAGCTGATGCGCTACAAGCTGTTCTCCGACCACAGCCACCTGATGCGCCTGCGCGGCTATTGCTACGGCACCCAGGCCTATGTGCTGAGCCGGCGCGGCGCCGCCGCGCTGATCCGCTCGTGTGCGCGGCTGACGATGCCGATCGACTGGGCGATGTCGCGCTACTGGGACTACGGCATCGCGAACTACGCGGTCTTCCCGTTCCCGGTGCTCGAGCGTCTCGGGCCGTCGAGCATCGGTCATGCGGCGGCCTCGGCGAGTCGTGTCGTCGATGCGATGACGCTGGCGCAGCGGCTGCAACGCTTCGGCTGGCGCTCGCGCGAACGGGTCGCGCGCGCCTGGGTGGACTGGCGCCGCAGCGCCAAGCCGTTCGGTGCCACGATCGATGCCTCCGCGCCGCTGTTCAGCGAGACCGACGCGGAGCCGTCGGTGCAAGGCCCGATGCCATGATCCAACGAGAGAGGGAGGGCGCATGAGCGACAACCGCCACGACGTGATCACGCAGGCGACGACGCCTGTCGCCGGCCAGAAGCCGGGCACCTCGGGCCTGCGCAAGAAGGTCTCGGTCTTCCAGCAGCCGGGTTATCTCGAGAACTTCGTGCAGGCGATCTTCGATTCGCTCGAGGGCCATGCCGGGCAGACGCTGGTGCTGGGCGGCGACGGGCGCTTCCACAACGACGCGGCGATCCAGACCATCCTGCGCATGGCCGCGGCCAACGGCTTCGGCCGCGTGCTGGTCGGGCAGCGCGGCATCTTGTCGACGCCGGCGGCGAGCTGCGTGATCCGCAAGCGCCGGGCGTTCGGCGGCATCATCCTGTCGGCCAGCCACAACCCCGGCGGACCGGACGGCGACTTCGGCATCAAGTACAACATCGGCAACGGCGGCCCGGCGCCCGAGAAGATCACCGACGCGATCTACGCGAACACGCAGACGATCACGCGCTACCGCACGCTCGCCGCCGGCGAGATCGACCTCGCGCAGCGCGGCGCCGCGCAGCTCGGCGGCATGACGGTCGAGGTGATCGATCCGGTGGCCGATCATGCCGAGCTGCTCGCGACGCTGTTCGACTTCGACCGCATCGCCGCGCTGCTGGGCTCGGGGCGCTTTCGCATGTGCTTCGATGCCATGCACGCGGTGACCGGCCCGTATGCGCACGAGATCTTCGTGAAGCGGCTGGGCGCACCGGCAGGCAGCGTGATCAACGGCGTACCGCTGCCCGACTTCGGTGGCGGGCACCCCGACCCGAACCCGACCTATGCCGAGCAGCTCGTGCAGACCATGTTCGCCGCCGACGCGCCGGATTTCGGTGCCGCGAGCGACGGCGACGGCGACCGCAACATGATCGTCGGCCAGCGCTTCATCGTGACGCCCAGCGACAGCCTCGCGGTGCTGGCCGCGAATGCGACGCTGGTGCCGGGTTATGCGAACGGGCTGAAAGGCATCGCGCGTTCGATGCCGA
>DATEFR010000851.1:0-5257 GCA_035280545.1 Burkholderiaceae bacterium
GCGGCGGAGCAGGGCACGCCAACCGAGGAGGATCATCCGGACACGCAGCGACGCCTGCAGATGGGCGTCTTCCCCGAAGGCGCCGAGATCATCCCGAACCCGTACAACAAGATCCCCGGCTTCTCGGTCGCCGACGTGCACTTCGTGCCCGGCTTCCCGGTGATGGCCTGGCCGATGATCGAGTGGGTGCTGGACACGCACTACGCGCATCTGCATGCGCGCAGCGGACCGCGCGAGAAGTCGGTGATCGTGTTCGGCGCGATGGAGGCGACGCTGACGCCGTTGATGGAGGCGATCGAAGCACGTTTTCCCGGCATCAAGGTGTTCAGCCTTCCGAGCGTCGACCATCCCGAATGGGGCCGCCACATCGAGCTCGGCGTGAAGCCGGGCAGCGGCAGGTCGTCCGATGCCGACGGCGATGGGCTGGACCGCGCGTACGCCATGCTGCTCGAAGGCCTGGCCGCGCATGGGGCCAAGACCGGCCCGGAACTGGTGCGCTGACCGTGTCGATGCGCACTGACATGGTGCTTTCTGCGGCACCAGGATGGTATCGTCAACCCTGCCTGCCTCGTGGTCGCAGGCACGCTTTCTGCTAAATTCCGCTGCGCATTTTTGGGGCTAGGCCGCCGCGCACAAGAAGTCGTCCAGCCCATTCCACCTCCCTTTCTCTCCCACACAAGCCAATCCGCTAGGAGCACCCGAATGGCCAGCAAGACCGTTGCCGACGTGATGAAAATGGTGAAGGACAACGAAGTCAAGTTCGCTGACTTCCGCTTCACCGACACCCGCGGCAAAGAGCAACACGTGACCGTGCCCGTGTCGCACTTCGACGAAGACAAGTTCACCTCCGGCCACGCGTTCGACGGCTCCTCGATCGCCGGCTGGAAAGGCATCGAAGCGTCCGACATGCTGCTGATGCCGGACCCGAACTCGGCCATCATCGACCCGTTCTTCGAAGAGCCGACCGTCAACCTGACCTGCGATGTGCTCGAGCCGGCCGACGGCAAGCCCTACGACCGCGACCCGCGCTCGATCGCGAAGAAGGCCGAGGCGTACCTGAAGGCCTCGGGCCTGGGCGACACCGCCTACTTCGGTCCGGAACCCGAATTCTTCATCTTCGACGACGTGAAGTGGGGCGCCGACATGTCGGGCTGCTTCGTCAAGGTCGATGCCGACGAGGCGCCGTGGAACACCGGCAAGAGCTTCGAAGGCGGCAACATGGGCCACCGCCCGACCGTCAAGGGCGGCTACTTCCCGGTCCCGCCGGTCGACAGCGCGCAGGACATCCGCGCCGAGATCTCGCTGGTGCTCGAGTCGATCGGCGTGCCGGTCGAGGTGTTCCACCACGAAGTGGCCGGTGCCGGCCAGAACGAGATGGGCACGAAGTTCAGCACGCTGGTCGAGCGTGCCGACTGGACGCAGAAGCTCAAGTACGTGATCTGGAACGTCTGCCACTCGTACGGCAAGACCGCGACCTTCATGCCCAAGCCCGTCGTCGGCGACAACGGCTCGGGCATGCACGTGCACCAGTCGGTCTGGAAGGACGGCAAGAACCTGTTCGCCGGCGACGGTTATGCCGGCCTGTCGGAGTTCGCGCTGTACTACATCGGCGGCATCATCAAGCACGCGCGCGCGCTGAACGCGATCACGAACCCGGGCACGAACAGCTACAAGCGCCTCGTGCCGGGCTTCGAAGCGCCGGTCAAGCTCGCGTACTCGGCGAAGAACCGCTCGGCGTCGATCCGCATCCCGTTCGTCTCGAACCCGAAGGGCCGCCGCATCGAAGCGCGCTTCCCGGATCCCCTGGCGAATCCGTACCTGGCCTTCTCGGCGCTGCTGATGGCCGGTCTGGACGGTGTCGAGAACAAGATCCACCCGGGCGAAGCCGCGACCAAGGACCTCTACCACCTGCCGCCGGAAGAAGACGCGAAGATCCCGACCGTCTGCCACAGCCTGGACCAGGCGCTGGACTACCTCGACAAGGGCCGCGGCTTCCTGACCAAGGGCGGCGTGTTCACCGACGCGTTCATCGACGCCTACATCGAGCTGAAGATGCAGGAGGTCACGCGCTTCCGCATGACCACGCACCCGATCGAGTTCGACATGTACTACTCGCTCTGATCCGGAAGGATTCGACGAAGCGAGGGGCGGCGCGAGCCGCCCCTTTTGTTTTGACGGAACTCCAGGGTCTCGGGCGCACCGAACCTGGGCGACAATGCCGCTCGACCGGATGGCTGTGTCGGCGTGGCAGCGCGGCAGCGCGTTGGGACGGTCAGGAGAATGAGCCGCATGAACAGACCCGAGCTGAACATTGGGTGGTCCCGCCGCAACCGGCTGCTCGCCGGACTGCTGGCGATCGCCGCCGCGACGACGATGGCGCCACCGGCTCGGGCCGCTGCGGCCGACACGGCGACCGGCGTGACCTACAAATGCCCGGGCCACGTCTACAGCAACACGATCACCGCGAAGGAAGCCAAGGACAAGGGCTGCACGGTGCTCGAAGGCGGCTCGGTCACCGTGATCCAGGGCCCGAGGTCGCGCCCGGTGCCGGCGGCGTCCAGCCCGCCCGGCTCCAAGGTCGACCCGGCCGACCAGCGTGCCCGCGACAACGATGCGCGGCGCATCCTCGAAGGCGAACTCAAGCGCGAGGAAGACAAGCTTGCCGCGCTGAAGTCCGAGTACAACAACGGCGAGCCCGAGCGCCGCGGCGACGAGAAGAACTACCAGAAGTATCTCGATCGAGCCGCCGACCTGAAGGCGCAGATCGAGCGCAAGACTGCCGACATCGCCGCGATCCGGCGCGAGCTGCAGAAGTTGCCGCAGCAGTGAGCCCGAAGGCGCCGAAGACAGCGCTGCCCGACCCGCGGCCTCGCGACGCAGCCTCCGCCGCATACGCCGCGTTCGACCATCTCGCGACGATGGTGGCCATCGTCGACATCGCCGGCATCTGCGTGTTCGCGAATGCGTCGTTCGAGAACGTGCTCGGGCTGTCGCGCCGCAGCGTGCAGCGCAGCTCGGTGTTCGACTGGTTCGTCGATCCGCAGCGCCTGCGCGAGACGGTGGCTGCCGTCAGCCGCAACGACTATTCGACCAGCCGGCTCGAGGCCCAGCTGCGCCGGCCGGTCGGCGGCGGTCACAACGAGCCTCTGCCGGTGCACGTGATCGTCAACCGGATGGAGGCGAGCCCGAACGTCGTCGTCGAGCTGGTCGAGATCGAGCAGCAGACGCGGCAGGACCGCGAGGAGCGCGCGCTCGGCCAGGCGCAGGTCACGAAGGAGCTGATCCGCAACCTCGCGCACGAGATCAAGAACCCGCTGGGCGGCATCCGCGGCGCGGCGCAACTGCTCGAGATGGAGGTCGAGTCGCGTGCGCTGACCGAGTACACGCAGGTGATCATCAGCGAGGCCGATCGGCTGCAGGCGCTGGTCGATCGGCTGCTGGCGCCGCACCGCCGGCCGCACGTGGTCGGCGCCGTCAACATCCATGAAGTGTGCGAGCGGGTGCGCTCGCTGATCCTGGCCGAGTTCCCGCGCGGGCTTCAGGTCGTGCGCGACTACGACATCTCGATCCCCGATTTCCGCGGCGACCGCGAGCAGCTGATCCAGGCGGTCCTGAACATCGCGCACAACGCGGCGCATGCGCTGTCCGAGCGCATTGCCGCGGGCGATGCCCGCATCACGCTGCGCACGCGCATCGCGCGCCAGATCACGCTGGGCAAGCAGCGCTATCGTCTGGCACTGGACTTGCATATTCAGGACAACGGGCCGGGTGTACCCGAGGCAATCCGTGAACGCATCTTCTTTCCGCTGGTATCGGGGCGCGATGGTGGTTCGGGACTCGGGCTGACGCTGGCGCAGACTTTCGTGCAGCAACACCTGGGCACGATCGAATGCGAGAGCGAGCCGGGCCGGACGATTTTCAGGATCGTGATTCCGCTACCCTAGCGCGGGGAACGCCACAAGCGGTTTGCCGGCGAGCGTGAATCAAGCCAAGAACGATGCAACCGCAGACATTCAGCATGAAACCCATCTGGATCGTTGACGACGACCAATCCATCCGCTTCGTGCTGGAAAAGGCGCTGGCCCGCGAGGAGTTCGCGGTGCGCAGCTTCACGAACCCGCGCGACGTGCTCGCTGCCCTGGCCGAGGACGAGCCGCAGGTGCTCGTGTCCGACATCCGCATGCCCGGCGGCTCGGGCATCGAGCTGCTCAGCAAGGTGCGCGAGAGCCACCCGGGGCTGCCGGTCATCATCATGACCGCCTACTCCGACCTGGACAGCGCGGTCAGCGCGTTCCAGGGCGGCGCGTTCGAATACCTGCCCAAGCCGTTCGACGTGCCCAAGGCGGTCGAGCTGATCCGCCGCGCGGTCGACGAGAGCCTGCGCGAAGAGGTGCGCGACGAGAAGGCCGCGCAGATGCCCGAGATGCTGGGCCAGGCCCCGGCGATGCAGGACGTGTTCCGCGCGATCGGGCGGCTGAGCCAGAGCATCGTGACGGTGTTGATCACCGGCGAGTCGGGCTCCGGCAAGGAGCTGGTGGCCAACGCGCTGCACAAGCACAGCCCGCGCGCGAGCGGTCCGTTCGTCGCGATCAACACCGCGGCGATCCCGAAGGACCTGCTCGAGTCCGAGCTGTTCGGCCATGAGCGCGGCGCGTTCACCGGCGCGCAGACGATGCGCCGCGGCCGCTTCGAGCAAGCCGATGGCGGCACGCTGTTCCTGGACGAGATCGGCGACATGCCGTTCGATCTGCAGACGCGGCTGCTGCGTGTTCTGTCCGACGGCCAGTTCTACCGCGTCGGCGGCCACAACCCGATGCGCGCGAACGTGCGCGTGATCGCCGCGACCCACCAGAACCTCGAGGACCGGGTCAAGCAGGGCTCGTTCCGCGAAGACTTGTTCCACCGCCTGAACGTGATCCGGCTGCGCCTGCCGGCATTGCGCGAGCGCCGCGAGGACGTGCCCGCGCTGGCCCGCTTCTTCCTGCAGAAGAGCGCGAAGGAGCTGGGCGTCGAGGCCAAGCGCATCACCGATGCGGCGCTCGCGCGGCTGATGGCCTTCGACTTCCCCGGCAACGTGCGCCAGCTCGAGAACATCTGCCACTGGCTGACCGTGATGGCGCCGGCGCAGACCATCGAAGCCAAGGACCTGCCGCCCGAGCTCGTGATGCAGGCCGCGGCCGACGCGCCGCCGACGACCGTGCCCGTGCCGCTGGCGGGTGCCGGCGAGGCGGGCGGCTCGGTTGCTGCGAGCCCGGCG
>DATEFR010000852.1:0-10609 GCA_035280545.1 Burkholderiaceae bacterium
CTTGCCACCGGTGGCCGAGCTGATCACCGCGCCGGCCGCGGCACCCGCGCCGGCGCCGACCGCGGTGCCTTTCTGGCGCTCGCTCATGTCGGCGCAGCCGGTGGCCGTGAACAGCGTGGCGGCGGCGAGCGCGCCGACGCCGAATCGAGATGCGATGTTGCGGGGGATGTTCATCCGTGTTCCTCTGTGTCGTGTGGGTTCGTACGGCGAGCGGCATTGTGGCCGTGGGGCCCATTGCCCTTCGATGCGCGGGCGCAACCGATCGTGTCATTCGCAACCACCGCGACGCGCTTCACGATCGGGCCCTCGTTCATCGGTTGAATTGCAACGCGGCGAGGCGCGCATACAGGCCGCCCGAGGCGATCAGCTGCGCATGCGTGCCGCTTTCGACGACCTGCCCGGCCTCCATCACGACGATGCGATCGGCGCGCTGCACGGTCGCGAGCCGGTGCGCGATCACCAGCGTCGTGCGATCCTGCATCGCCGATTCGAGCGCGGCCTGCACCATGCGCTCGCTTTCGGCGTCGAGCGCGCTGGTCGCCTCGTCGAGCAGCAGGAGCGGCGGGTTCTTCAGCATCGCGCGCGCGATCGAGATGCGCTGGCGCTGCCCGCCCGACAGCCGCACGCCGCGCTCGCCGAGGAAGGTGCGGTAGCCCTCGGGCAGCGCGGTGATGAAGTCGTGCGCGAACGCGGCCTTGGCGGCGGCGATCACCTCGTCGTCGCTCGCCTCGGGGCGGCCGTAGCGGATGTTCTCGAGCGCGTCGGCCGAGAAGATCACGCTGTCCTGCGGCACGATGCCGATGCGCTGGCGCAGGTCGTCCAACGCGGTGTCGCGCACCGGGACGCCGTCGATCAGCACCGCGCCGTCGGCCACGTCGTAGAAGCGCAGCAGCAACTGGAACACCGTGCTCTTGCCGGCGCCGCTCGGGCCGACCAGCGCGACCGTCTCGCCGGCGGCGACCTCGAGGTCCACATTCGACAGCGCCGGATGGTTCGGCCGCGACGGGTAGCGGAAGCTCACGTTGCGCAGCGCGATGGACGAGCCGGCCGCCGTCGCCGGCAATGCGGCCGGATGCGCCGGCGAGGCGATCGGCGAGCGCATCGCGAGCAGCTCCATCAGCCGTTCGGTCGCGCCGGCCGCCCGCAACAGGTCGCCGTAGACCTCGGACAGCGCCGCGACGCTGCCGATCAGGATGATCACGTAGATGACGGTCTGGCCGAGGTGCCCCGCCGAGATCGCGCCGCGCGCGACCGCCTGCGTGCCCTGGTACAGGCCCCACAGCAGCGCGCCGAAGGTCGCGGTGATGATGAACGCGACGAGGAAGGCGCGCATCCGCGTGCGCGTGACCGCGGTGTGGAACGCGTTCTCGGTCGAGCGGTCGAAGCGCGCCGCTTCGCGCGCCTCCTGCGTGTAGCTCTGCACCACCGGGATCGCATTCAGCACCTCGGCGGCGATCGCGCTCGAGTCGGCGACCCGGTCCTGGCTCGCGCGGCTGAGCTTGCGCACGCGGCGTCCGAAGTACAGGCTGGGCAGCACGACCAGCACCAGGATGCCCAGCACCTGCGTCATCACGTACGGGTTGGTGACGATCAGCATCGCCATCGCACCGATTCCCAGCACCGCGTTGCGCAAGCCCAGCGACAGGCTGGAGCCGACGACAGTCTGCACCAGCGTGGTGTCGGTCGTCAGCCGCGACAGCACCTCGCCGGTCTGCGTGGTCTCGAAGAACTGCGGGCTCTGCAGGACGACATGCGAATACACCGCGTTGCGCAGATCGGCCGTGACGCGCTCGCCCAGCCAGGTGACCATGTAGAAGCGAAAGCCCGAGAACACGCCCAGCGCCGCGCCGACCGCGAACAGCGCGAAGAAGTGCTCGCGCATCGCCATCACGCGATCGCCGGGATCGGCGGCGACGAAACCTTGGTCGATCAGCGCGCGCAGCGCGACCGGGAACACCAGCGTGCTGACCGCGGCGAGCACCAGGAACACCAGCGCCGCGGCGATGCGGCCGCGATAGGGGCGCAGGAACGGCAGCAGTCCGGACAGCGATCGCACGTTGCGGCCGGGCGCCGGCGCCGCGGCCGTGGTCGAGTCGGTGGCGTCGGCGGAGGTCGCGGACGGCGCGGCGGCCAGGCCGGAGTTCGGGTGGATCGGGGTCGTCTGGGCCATCGTGGCAGTGTAGGCCAGCCGGATGACGGTTGATGCAGGCAGAGATCGCCTTGACAAATACTGCCTAGGCAAGTACATTCACGTCATCGTCTCCAGATCGATACGCACCGTGGCCCGAAATCCTGCTCCCGCCGACTTCTACGAGCCCGACGTGTACCGCGCCGAGGACAGTGTCGGCTACCTGATGAAACGGGTCATGGCGTCCATCATGCAGCAGGCGGACAAGCGCCTCGAAGCGCATGGCCTGACCAGCGCGCAGTGGTCGCCGCTGTTGAAGATCCAGAAGTCGGGCGGGCGGGCCACGGTGGCCGAGCTGTCGCGCTGGCTGGTGATGGATGCCGGTGCGATGACCCGCCTGCTCGATCGCCTCGAGAAGAAGGGTCTGTGCAAGCGGGTGCGCTCGACCGAGGACCGGCGTGTCGTGCAGGTCGAACTGACGCCCGACGGCGAGGCCGCGATCGCCGGTGCGCCGCAGGTCTTGTGCGATGTGATGAACGCGCATTTGGCCGGTTTTTCGAAGAGCGAGTGGGTCGCGCTGAAGAGTTATCTGAGACGCATGGTCGAGACCGGCGAAGCGATGCGCGACGCCGACGGCGAGAAGTCCTGAACGGCACTGGGATGCCGCAGGTTTCAGATCACGAAAATCATTGCCTAAGCAAATGAAGCCAAGACAACTATGTATGCAAGGGGCGGGTTGCCGCGGGGCCCATGAGGCCTACGAAAGCCCGGTTGCCGAACGTCGCCAGGTGCACCGCGCGCCGCTGCCCAGCCGTGCGCTGCAAAGCCTGCCGACGCTGACGACGATGATCGTCGCGCTCGCGTCGACGCTGGTGCTGACGCTGGCCGGTTGCGCCAGCAGCGCCGGCATCGCGACTACTGCCACGACCATCGCGCCGGCGCAGGCCGGGCTCGATACGCAAGCCCAGCAGGCGACCACCCCCGAGCTCGCGGCCGACTGGTGGCGCGGCTTCGGCGATGCGAAGCTGAACGAGCTGGTCGAGCGCGCGCTGGCCGGCAACCCGAACCTGAAGGTCGCGCAGGCCCGCCTGGCACGGGCGCAGGCGGCGGTCGGCACCGCGAAGTCGGCCGACGGCCCGCAGGTCACCGGCCAGGCCGACGTGACGCGCCAACGCTTCAGCGAGAACTACATCTACCCGCCGCCGCTCGGCGGCTCGATCCAGACGCTGGGCAACGCGCAGATCAACGCGTCGTGGGAGCTGGACTTCTTCGGCCGCAACCGCGCCGCGATCGAATCGGCCGTCGGTGCCGAGCGCGCCGCGCAGGCCGACGTGCAGGCGGCGCGCGTGCTGCTCGCCAGCAATGTCGCGCGCAGTTATGTGCAGCTCGCGCGGCTGGCCGAGCAGCGCGAGGTCGCGCAGCGTACGCTGAAGCAGCGCGAGGATCTGCTCGGGCTGATCAAGCAGCGTGTGCAGGGCGGTCTGGACACAAACGTCGAGTTGCGCCAGGGCGAAGGCTCGCTGCCCGAGACGCGCCAGCAGATCGAGCAGCTCGACGAGCAGATCGTGCTGACCCGCCACGCGCTGGCCGCGCTGACCGCGCAGCCGCCCAACACCTACGACGCGCTGACGCCGCCGCTGCAGGCCGTGAACGCGGTGCCGTTGCCCGCCGCGGTGCCGGCCGATCTGCTCGGCCGTCGCGCCGACATCGGCGCCGCGCGCTGGCGCGTCGAGGCCGCGAGCAGCGACGTGAAGGTCGCGAAGGCGTCGTTCTATCCGAACATCAACCTGACCGCGTTCGTGGGCCTGCAGAGCATCGGGCTGGACCAGCTGGTCAAGTCGGGCAGCGAGACCTATGGCGTCGGGCCGGCGCTGCGCCTGCCGATCTTCGACTCGGGCCGCCTGCGCGCGAACCTACGCGGCAAGACGGCCGATGTCGACGCGGCGGTCGAGTCGTACAACGCGGCGGTGATCGACGCGGTGCATGACGTGGCCGACCAGATCAGCTCGATCCAGTCGATCGCCCGCCAGCAGGCCGAACAGGAGCGCGCGCAGGCCAGCGCCGAATCCGCCTACGACCTCGCGACGCAGCGCTACAAGGCCGGGCTCGGCACCTACCTCACGGTGCTGAACGCCGAGACCAGCGTGCTGACGCAGCGCCGCCTCGCCGCCGATTTGAAGGCGCGTGCGCTGGACAGCCAGGTCGCGCTGATCCGCGCGCTGGGCGGCGGCTACCGCGAGGCCGACAGCGCGGACGACGCGCGCACGGCGCGCGGCAACTGACCTGCCACGCTGTCGACGACCCGACACCACACGATCAAACCGAATTCCGGAGCCCAACATGTCTGCCGAGAACGAGAAGACCCCGCAAGCGCCCCAAGCGCAACCACAACAACCGGCCGCTGCAGCGCCGGCCAACGGCAACGGCGCGCGCAAGAAGGCGCTGACCGGCGTCGCCGCCGCGATCGCGGTCGCCGGCATTGCCTACGGCGCCTACTGGGCGCTGGTGCTGAACCACTACGAATCCACCGACAACGCCTACGTGCAGGGCAACGTCGTGCAGCTGACGCCGCAGGTCGGCGGCACCGTCGTCGCGATCAACGCCGACGACACCGACCACGTGAAGGCGGGCCAGTTGCTCGTGAAGCTCGACCCCGCCGATGCGCAGGTCGCGCTCGACCAGGCCGAAGCGCAGCTCGCGCAGACCGTGCGCGAAGTGCGCACGCTGTTCGCGAACAACAGCACGCTGAAGGCGCAGATCGCGCTGCGCGAAGCCGACCTGGCGCGTACGCAAGCCGACCTCGCGAAGGCGCAGGACGACGTGAACCGGCGCTCGCCGCTGGTCACGACCGGGGCAGTCGGCAAGGAAGAGTTCGACCACTCGAACGCGCAGCTTTCCGCCGCGAAGAGCAGCGTCGCGGCCGCGCAGTCGGCGGTGGTCGCCGCGCGCGAATCGCTCGCGTCGAACCAGACGCTGACCGATGGCGTCGCGGTCGACCAGCACCCGAACGTGCTGCGCGCCGCGGCCCGCGTGCGCGAGGCCTATCTGGCGCTGAAGCGCGCCGAGCTGGTCGCGCCGGTCGACGGCTTCGTCGCGAAGCGCAGCGTGCAGCTGGGCCAGCGCATCGCGGCCGGCGCGCCGCTGATGTCGGTGATCGCGCTGGACGACGTCTGGGTCGAAGCGAACTTCAAGGAAAGCCAGCTGAAGAACCTGCGCATCGGCCAGCCGGTCGAGCTGCAGGCCGACGTGTACGGCAAGAAGGTCGACTACCGCGGCACGATCGAAGGGCTGGGTGCCGGTACCGGCGCGGCGTTCGCGCTGCTGCCCGCGCAGAACGCGACCGGCAACTGGATCAAGGTCGTGCAGCGCGTGCCGGTGCGCATCAAGCTCGACGCCAAGGAGCTGGCCGAGCATCCGTTGCGCGTGGGCCTGTCGATGGACGCGAAGGTCGACGTGCACAACACCGACGGCCGCATGCTGGCCGACGGCTCGCGCCCGTCGGCAGTGGGCGCGACCAAGGTGTACGACGAAGTCAACAGCGCGGCCGATGGCGAGGTGCGCCGCATCATCGCGGCCAACGGCGGCGGCGGTCGTCTGACGGCCGACAAGAACGTGCCGGCGTCCAGCGCCGCGCAGGCCAGCGCCGCATCGCATTCGTCGTCGGCGCTGGTGCCGGCGGCGGCCGCGATCGCCGCGGGGTCGCACACGCTGGCGGCTCGCACGGTCAAGTAAGACGAAGAGGCCCGCGCGCGGCCCAACCCCGAACCCATCTCCTTCCAGCAGGACGACGCTCATGTCTTCCAGTTCCGCAACGCTGCCCAGCGGCGGTGTGCCGGCTTCGACGCCGGCGCAGCCCGCGGCAGCTCCCGCACCGGCACCGGCCGCGGCGGCTCGCCCACCGGCCTACCCGCCGCTGAAGGGCAGCCAGCTCGTGCTGGGCACGATTGCGCTGTCGCTCGCGACCTTCATGAACGTGCTCGACACGTCGATCGCGAACGTGTCGATCCCGGCGATCTCGGGCGACCTGGGCGTCAGCCCGAACCAGGGCACCTGGGTGATCACGTCGTTCGCGGTCGCGAACGCGATCTCGGTGCCGCTGACCGGCTGGCTCACGCAGCGCTTCGGCCAGGTGCGCCTGTTCACCGCCAGCGTCATCCTGTTCGTGATCGCGTCGTGGCTGTGCGGCCTCGCGCCGAGCATGGGCCTGTTGATCTTCTTCCGCGTGCTGCAGGGCTTCGTCGCCGGGCCGATGATCCCGCTGTCGCAGACGCTGCTGCTGGGCAGCTACCCGCAGGCCAAGGCCGGCACGGCGATGGCGATGTGGGCGATGACGGTGCTGGTCGCGCCGGTGGCCGGGCCGCTGCTGGGCGGCTGGATCACCGACAACATCTCGTGGCCGTGGATCTTCTACATCAACATCCCGGTGGGCATCGTCGCCGCGGCGGTGACCTGGTCGATCTACCACAAGCGCGATCCGGGGCCGCGGCGCGTGCCGCTGGATATCGTGGGCCTGCTGCTGCTCGTGGTGTTCGTCGGCACGATGCAGGTCATGATCGACAAGGGCAAGGAGCTCGACTGGTTCTCGTCGGGGCAGATCGTCACGCTCGGGATCGTCTCGCTGGTGAGCTTCATGTTCTTCCTCGCGTGGGAGCTGACCGACAAGCACCCGATCGTCGACCTGCGCCTGTTCGCGCGCCGCAACTTCCTGTGGGGCACGCTGTCGCTGTCGATCGCGTACGGCCTTTTCTTCGGCAATGTCGTGCTGCTGCCGCTGTGGCTGCAGCAGTACATGGGCTACACCGCCACCTGGGCGGGGCTCGCGACCGCGCCGGTGGGCATCCTCGCGATCCTGCTGTCGCCGTGGGTCGGCAAGAACGTCGGCAAGATCGATCCGCGCCGGCTCGCGACGGTGGCCTTCATCGGCTTCGGGCTGGTGCTGTGGATGCGCTCGCACTTCAACGTGCAGGCCGACTTCACGACCATCCTGATCCCGACGGTGCTGCAGGGTGCGGCGATGGCGTTCTTCTTCATCCCGCTGCAGGCGATCCTGTTCTCCGGGTTGACGCCGGACCGGCTGCCGTCGGCCGCGGGCTTGTCGAACTTCGTGCGCATCACGGCAGGCGCGGTCGGCACGTCGCTGTTCACGACGCTGTGGGAGAACCGCGCGAGCCTGCACCACGCGCAGCTCGCCGAGGGCATCAACAACGGCAGCAATACCGCGGTGCAAACGCTGAACCAGCTCGCCGCGAGCGGCTACACGCGCGACCAGGCGCTCGCCAGCGTCAACCGGCTGATCGACCAGCAGGCATTCACGCTGGCGGTGAACGACCTGTTCTGGATGTCGTCGATGCTGTTCTTCGTGCTGATCGCGTTGGTCTGGATGACCAAGCCGCAACGCGGCGCGGCCGGCGGCGGCGGTGGCGGCGCGCACTGAACGCAGGCTGGATCAGATCCGCAGCGTGCCGGCGTAGCCGGTCATCTCGAGATAGCCGCGGCCGACGCGCGCGTTGGCGGCGTCGAACAGGTCGCTGAGGCCTTCCCAGTAGACCGCGCCGGTGCCGCTGCGGCTGTCGAGCTCCTGCGCGTCGAGCAGCGCCTCGACGCGGTGCCGGCCGGCCGGGGTCTCGACCTGCCACTGCACCGGGTAGTTCGCGCCGGACGCTGCGCTGCGCCACTGGCGCCCCGGCACGAAGCGCACCTCGTCGCTCGCGAAGTTGCGCACGCGGCCGTCGGCGCCGCGATGGCTGCCGCCGGCGTAGACGCTGCTGCCGTCGGCGCGGCGCAGGCGGAACGCGGTGAGGGCGCCGCCATCGGCCAGGTTGATGCCGATCCAGTCCCAGCCGACCGCGCCGGCGGGCAGGAACGCATCGCTCCACTCATGGTCCAGCCAGGCGCGGCCGCCGCTCAGCGCGAGCGTGCGGCCGTCGAGCACGAGCGAGCCCTGCACCGCGAGCTGCGGGCGGCTGTAGTAGCGGCTCGTGTCGGCGGGGGCCGGACCTTTGCGCGACAGGCCGGCCTCGCCTTGCAGCAGCGGTGGCGCGTCGGCGGTCAACGCGAGCTCGAACGCGAAGCCGGCATCGCGGCTCGCGACGTTCACGCGATAGCGGTCGTGCGCCGCGGCGTTGCTGCCGCTGCGTTCGAGCGGTTGCCGCTCGAGCTGCCAATCGCGCAGCCGCAGCCGCGTGTCGCCGACCGCGGCCTCGGCCACGCCGAACCCGGCGCGCGCGATGCGCTGGTCGTGGCGCAGCTTGCGCCCCTCCAGGTCGGTCAGCGCGGCATGCGCGAACACGAGCTGCGCCGCGGCGAAGCGGCTAGGGTGATCGGCCGCGATGCCTGTCGCCGAGCGGAAGAACGTGATCTGGAAGCCGAACAGCCGCGTACCGCTCTGCAGGCTGCCGGTGATGTACCACCACTCGGTGCGCGTGTCGGGATGGGACCCGAAGTCGGCCGGAAAGCGCAGGGGCGGGGGTGCCGCGAGCTGCAGCGCGTGCGTCGGAACGACCGCGCCGGCACCGACGGCACCCAAAGTGATCAGACAGGCTCTGCGCTGCATGGCGCCGAGCATCGCACAGCGCCGCCCGCCCGAGGTGACCCTGCGCCCGACGCGGCTGCGGCATCGTGCGCGTTCCGCGAAGCCTAGACTTCGCGCCCGATGGAATGCGGCGGGCGCGCCGAACGTACACCGGGCACGGACCGACTCCCACGACCCCTACCCACGAGGAGAACAACGATGCGACTATCGATTCGATGGACCACGCTGACCGCTGCCGCGGCGATCACGTCCGCCGCGCTCGGGCTGGCGGCCTGCGGCACGATGGGCGGCGGCAGCAAGAGCGACCTCGGCTTCTTCGTCACGAGCGCGAACCCGGGCAAGGGCGGCGACCTGGGCGGGCTGGCCGGCGCCGACCAGCAGTGCCAGACGCTGGCCGCCGCAGCGGGCGCCGGCGACAAGACCTGGCGCGCCTACCTGAGCACCCAGCCGGCCGGCGGCGCGGCCGGCGTCAACGCGCGCGACCGCATCGGCAAAGGCCCGTGGAAGAACGCGAAGGGCGTCGTCGTCGCGACCGATGTCGCGAACCTGCACGGCGCCAGCAACAACATCAACAAGCAGACCGCACTGACCGAGAAGGGCGATGTCGTCAACGGCCGCGGCGACACGCCGAACGTGCACGACATGCTGACCGGCTCGCAGCCCGACGGCACCTTCATCGCCGGCGACGCGAACTCGACCTGCGGCAACTGGACGATGAGCAGCGGCGGCGCCGCGATGGTCGGCCATCACGACCGCACCGGCCTGGACGAGAGCGCCCCGGCGAAGTCGTGGAACTCCTCGCACCAGAGCCGCGGCTGCAGCCTCGACCAGCTCAAGCAGACCGGCAGCGGCGGGCTGTTCTACTGCTTCGCGGCGAACTGACCGCGCGAGGGCGATCGCCGCATCGCTTGCGGCGATCGCTGGTCTTCAAGCGCTGACGCTGACCGAGCAGTCGCTGCTGCTGGTCGCCGTGGCCGCGCCGTTCTGCGCGTACTGCTGCAGCACCTTCTCGATGAACGACGACAGCGATTGCTGCGCGGCGTCGGTCGACGACGAGTCCAGCGCCGCCTGCACGTTCTGCTGGAAGGTCTGCGCTTCGCTGTCGCTGATGGACTTGTCGCCGTCGGTGTCGATCGCGCTGAACAGGTCGTCCAGCTGCGACGCGAGGTCGCCGGTGGCGCTGGTGCCGTCGCTGCTGCTGCTGTCGTCGCCGCTGCACGACATGCCGTCGCCACCGCCGTCTTCCGGCGGCGGCGGAGGCGGCATGCCGCCGCGCCCCTGCGCGAAATCGACGGTCGAGGAGGGCGGCGGCATCAGGCTCTTCATGCCGTCGGCGAGCTCGCTCTGGTCCAGCGTGCCGTTGCCGTCGGCATCCATCGTCTTCATCAGGTCGTCGGCGCTTCCGAGGGTCGTGCCCGAGGTCTCGGAGATGTGATCGAGCATCCCCTGCAACTCGGTGCTGTCGACGCTGCCGCTGCCGTCGGCGTCGACCTTGGCGAACATGCGGTCGGCACGCGAGCCGGCTCGCGCGCTGCTCATTCCGGACCAGGCGTCGGCGTTGCCGCCGCCTATCCCGCTGATGCTGCTCATGAGGTTCCTTTCAAGTGGGTGGACGAGTGCCCGCGGTCGCGTCGCGAAGCGAGCGGACCGCGGCCGGACCATTCTTGAAAGCGCGTTTTGCCGGCGGGTTTCGGCTTTGTGTCGAGGCTGATACGAAGGGGGGTTCGAGCCGTCGAACAGCGGCAGACTTCGAACGTTGTTTCTGCTTTCTGTCAGCGCGTCGCGCTGCTAGTTCGGATCAGACCAGTAGCACCGCGGCGATCGCGAGCGCAGCCGGCAGCGCCTGCACCCAGAGGATCTTGCGGCTCGCGGTGGCGCCGCCATACAGGCCCGCGACGAGCACGCAGCCGAGGAAGAACAGCTGCACCGGCTTGCCTGCGGCCGGGCCC
>DATEFR010000853.1:0-5691 GCA_035280545.1 Burkholderiaceae bacterium
CACCATGTCGCGCGCACCGACCATCAGCGGGATCAGGTAGTTGCCGAAGCCGCCGAGGAACAGCGCGGTGAGCAGGTAGATCACCATGATCATTCCGTGCATCGTGACGAACTGGTAGTAGCGCTCGGCATCGATGAACGAGAACACGCCGGGAAAGCCGATCTGCAGCCGCATCAGGTTGGACAGCACCAGCCCGACGATGCCCACGACGATCGCGGTGCCGCCGTACTGGACGGCGATGACCTTGTGGTCCTGGCTCCAGACATAGCGGGTCAGGAAGCTGCGCGGCGCGGCGTGCGCTTCGTCGTCGGCCAGGTGTTCGGCAACGTCGGTGTAGGCCATGGTGTGCTTCCTGTCGCTCCCTGCTTGTCGAGGCCGGCCTCAGTTCGCCGGCTGCGCTTTGATGTAGGCCACCAGCGCATCGACCTCGGCATCGCTCAGCTCGACCTTGGGCATGACCGGCGCGTAGCCCTTGACCGGGCGCGCGGCCGGGTCGCGGATGAAACGCTTCAGGTATTCGTCGTCGACCTTGGCGCTGGAGCCGTCGGCGAGCGACTCGGTCTTGCCGTACAGCCCTTTCCAGGTCGGCCCGACGATCGTGTGCCCGTCGATGCTGTGGCAGGCGACGCAGCCCTTGCTCTGGGCCAGCGCGCCGCCGCGGGCGACCAGCGGATCGGCGCTCTTCGGCGTCTTCGCTCGCGCCGCGAGCGCGGTCGCGAAGGTCGGTTGCTTCGCGAGCCAGGCGCGGAAGTCCGCTTCAGGCTCGACCACGACGAAGCCGCGCATGTTCGGATGCCCCACCCCGCACAGCTGCGCGCACATGGCCTCGAAGCGCCCCGCCGTCGTCGGCGTGAACCAGAACGTGCTGAGCTGGCCGGGCACGATGTTCATGCGGGCGCGAAACGGCGGCACGAAGAAATCGTGCAGCACGTCGTTCGAGCGCAGCAGCACCTTGACCGGCCGACCGACCGGCAGGTGCACCTCGCTGCCGGTGACGAGGATGTTGTCCAGCGCCGCCGGGTCGGCCGGGTCGAGCCCGAACGGGTTGTCGGCGGCGACGAACCGCACGTCGGTCGCCCCCAGCCGTTCGCTCGCGCCGGCAAAGCGGTAGTGCCACTGCCACTGCTGGCCGAGCACCTCTAGCGTCAGCGCGTCGTGCGGCGGGTGCACGTAGTCGGCGTACACCGCGAGCCCCGGCGCGAGCAGGCCGACGATGCCCACCGTCGTCGCGCCGATCAGCCAGCGCTCGACACGCGGGTTCTCCGGCTCGTAGGCCGCGCGCTGTCCGCTGCGGTGCCGGAAGCGCCACACCGTGTAGATCAGGAACAGCATGACCGCGACGAAGAACGCGCCGGTGATCAGCACGGTCACGGTCAGCGTGTCGTCCATGCGCTCCCAGTTCGACGCGAGCGGCGGCAGCCACCACGGGGTCAGCCAGTGGAACAGCAGCGACGCGACGACGATCAGCAGAAGCACCAGCGCGATGGCCACGGCAAGACTCCGGCACGGCGCCGTGTCACCTCGTCATCAGGGGCTGCACCCGCTCCCCTCGCTCGAGCTTCGCGTACAGCAGCGCCGCCACCATGCCGAACACCACGTGCTCGATCGCCATCGCCCAGTCGCGCAGTTCGACGAACCAGGGGAAGAAGCGGACCATGCCGTAGAAGTTGAACAGGTACAGCAGCACGCCGAAGAGCGCACCGAAGAGCAGCGCCACCGGCATCCGGCGGTCGATGCCGAAGCCGGTCGCGACGACCCCGAACGCGACGCCGAAGGCGATGCCCAGCGCATAGTGGGTCACCAGCGCGGTGCCGACCACATCGGCCTGGAAGGTCGCGGCCGAGGCCTGCAGCGTCCCGGGGCCGAGCACGAGCGCCGCAACCAATTGCGAAGCGCGCCACGGCCCGGTGTCGCTGGTCGCTGCGCCCCAGAGCAGTTCCAGGACCATCAGCACGGCACCGCCGGCAAGCCCGGCGACCACGGCCGCGAGCCAGTCCGGGCGGCGGTAGTGCCAGCGATTCAGGTGCAGGGAGTAGTCCATCTTCGCCTCCTGATGAACAGAGGCGCCGCGTGGCCGTTCCTAGGGGAACGCCGGGATATCCGGCTCCACCCCTTCCAGGTGCGCCTCGGGGTGCAAGGCCTGCAGCCTCTGTTCGATCTCGTCGACGCGCGAGCGCGGCACATCGACCATCAGCAGGATCTGGCCGTCCTCGATGGCCGCCGTGAAGCGCGCGAGCCGGCTGCTCGGCGTCGACACGCCGATCATGCTGGAGCTCCATGCGCCCACCAGCGCACCGACGAAGCCGAGCACCGCCACCATCCCCCACTGCGGCTCGCTCCCGACGATGGGGAAGAACCACGCGGCGACGGCCCCGGCCAGCGCCCCGACCACCCCGCCGATGATCAGCCCGGACTGCGCCGCGCGAATCACGTCGGAGGTTTGCAGGATGTTGGCTGGATGCAGTCCGGCCATGTCGGTGCCCTCGCGGGCAACGAAATGCAGATGCTGCTCGGCAATGCGTGCCAGGAGCAGGTCATCCATCGTCCGCCTGGCGCTCGCCAGGTCGGGCAACAGCCAATAGATGCGTCTGCGCATAACGACCCCTTTCTCGCGTTCGACTTTCAGCGGTGCCGCATCGATGCGAAGAATGAGACTTGGCCGCAGATATACACCCGATCCGAAGCTGCAGCAAGCGCAATCACCCCGCACGTGAGGTAGGTCGCACCACGGTTCGCCGCGATGGCGCGCGGCCGCGTTGCGATTGCATCCCATCCTGCACAATCGGCGCCGATGTTGAAGCTCCGCCCCGGCACCCTGCTGCAGCATGGCGCGACGCGACTCCTGCGTCGTGCCGCTCGGTGCTTGCCGGTTGTGCAGAGCATGCTGGCCGCGGCGTTGCTGCTGGCCGACATGCCGGCACATGCGGGCGCTGCGATCGTCACGCTGACCCACGCGCAGGCGGCCCTGACGACCAACGATCACCTGCTCGGCGAGAGCGCACCGACCGCCGTCGATCTGCCCGACGACTGGTCCGATTCGCGGCCGCGCTTCGACGGCCTGGTCCGCTACCGCGCCGAATTCGACCGGCCCGCCGGCGCCGAGCCGAACGAGCTGCTCGCGCTGTACATCGGGCGGGTCTGCAGCAACGTCGAGGTGTCGCTGAACGGCCAGCGCCTCTACAGCGGCGGGCGCATGACCGAGCCGGTCGCGCGCAACTGCCACTACGCGCAGCTCGTCACCTTGCCGCCGGCGTTGCTGCAGGATCGCGGCAACACGCTGGACCTGCAGGTGCGCGGCCACGCGCTGCAACGGGTCGCCTCGCGGCAGCAGGCGGGCGGGCTGTCGGAGCTGAAGATCGGCCCGCAGGCGCTGCTCGCCCAAGAGCAGGCACGGCATCGCTTCTGGAACATCACCGCGGTGCAGGTCGTCGGCATCGCGATCGCCGTGCTCGGCATCGTGATGATCGCGCTCGGCTGGATGGGCCGGCAGGCTGCGTACTTCAGCTACTTCGGCTGGCTCTCGCTGAGCTGGGCGCTGATGTCGCTGCGCGTCTGGTGGCGCGACATGCCGTGGGAGAACGGCGTGATCGAGTTCCTGTTCTGCACCGCGTTCGCGCCGGTCATCGCGCTCGCGGTGCAGTTCCTGCTCAGCTATGCCGATCTGCGCTCGCGCTGGATCGAGAACGCGCTCGCGCTGCAGTGGGTGCTGCTGCCGATCACGCTGCTGCTCGGCGGCCCGACACGTCTGTTCGGGCTGGCCAACGCCTGGTATGTCGTGCTCGCGATCGAGACCATCGCGGCGATGCTGCTGTACCTGTGGGTCACGAAGCGCCAGAAGCGCGCCGACAAGCGCGCCGACTTCTGGCCGATGGTCGCGATCCTCGGCGCGGCCAGCGTGCTGGTGCTGATCGAGCTCGCGGGGCAGTACGAGGTGCCTGGGCTCATGCAGATCCCGCTGCTGCACCTGGGCGTGCCGGTGCTGCTGGTGGCGATCGCAGCGCGTCTGCTGCGGGTCTTCGCGCGTTCGCTGCAGGCCGCCGAAGCCAGCCGCAACACGCTGGAGGCCCGGGTGCGCGAAGCCACCGCCGAGATCGAGCACAACTTCGCGCAGCTCGCCGAGATGCGGGTCGAGCAGGTCACCGAGAAGGAACGCAAGCGCATCGCCGCCGACCTGCACGACGACCTCGGCGCGAAGCTGCTGACCATCGTGCACACCAGCGAGTCGGAGCGCATCTCGTCGCTGGCGCGCGAAGCGCTCGAGGAGATGCGCCTGTCGGTGCGCGGCCTGACCGGCAAGCCGGTCCGATTGGCCGATGCGCTCGCCGACTGGCGCGCCGAAACCGTGCTGCGCCTGGGCCAGGCCAACATCGAGGCCGACTGGCGCGGCCCGAGCGAAGAGACCGAGCAGCTGCTGCCGGCGCGCGGCTTCGTGCAGACCACACGCATCCTGCGCGAGGCGGTCAGCAACATCATCAAGCACAGCGGTGCGTCGCATTGCAAGGTGCGCTGTGCGATCAGCGACCGCCAGTTCGGCCTGACCGTGCAGGACAACGGCAAGGGCATCCCGATGGAGCTGGACGGCAAGCTCGACCGCGGCCACGGCATGTCCAGCATGAAACACCGCGCGAAACAGATGCAGGGCCAATGTCTGGTCGAATCGGGGCCGGGGTACGGTACCGTGATAAGGCTCACGTTGCCGCTGTGATGCGAGCGCCGACTTGCGCCCCGCGCGCGCAACACATTCGTTAACATGGCGCGAGGCGCACCGCGCCGATGTGGGAGCTCAACATGACCAACATCCTGCTGCTCGAAGACCTTCCGGAGATTCGCACCTGGCTGAAGGTGCTGATCGACCAGGTGTTTCCGCAGTCGCAAATCCACGAGGCGGCGCGCGTGCACGATGCCCTCGAGCTCGTCAGCGCGGTCAAGTTCGGCCTCGCGCTGTGCGACCTCGGCCTGCCCGATGGCTCGGGCGTCGACGTGGTCGCGGCGCTGCGCGAGCAGCAGCCCGAGTGCCAGTCGGTGGTCGTGACGATCCACGACGACGACGAGCACCTGTTCCCGGCCCTGCAGGCCGGCGCGTTCGGCTACCTGCTCAAGGAGCAGGCGCGCGAGCTGATCGCCGAACAGCTCAAGCGCATGAGCCAGGGCGAGCCGCCGCTGAGCCCGTCGATCGCGCGCCGCGTGCTGTCGCACTTCGCCGCGCAGACGCGCGAGCAGACGCGCGCCGCCAACATCCCGCACGTCTCGCTGACCGACCGCGAGAACGAGGTGCTGCTGCGCGTCGCGAAGGGCTTCACGCTGCCGGAGATCGGCGTGCAGCTGAACCTGTCGCGCCACACGATCGCCGACTACGTGAAGCAGATCTACCGCAAGCTCAACGTCAGCTCGCGCGCCGAGGCGGCGCTCGAAGCGCAGCGGCTGGGGCTGTTCAGGCGTTCATAGCCATCGGCTTGCCGCGGATCGCGCCGCGATAATCGCGGCATGATCGGACGCATCACCGGCACACTCGCGGAAAAATCGCCCCCGCAACTGCTGATCGACGTCAACGGCGTCGGCTACGAGGTCGACGTTCCGATGAGCAGCTTCTACAACCTGCCATCGCTGGGCGAGCGCGTGACCTTGCTGACGCACTTCGTCGTGCGCGAGGACGCGCAGGTGCTGTTCGGCTTCCTGACCCACGACGAGCGC
>DATEFR010000854.1:0-18077 GCA_035280545.1 Burkholderiaceae bacterium
ATGCCCAGCACGCCGGTGACCACGCCGATGGTCTTGTCGTGGTCTTCCAGCACCGGGCCCTGCTCGATGTGGGTCTCGAAGTAGCTGCCGATCGGGTGCGCGCCGGGCTCCTCGGTGCCGATGTAGCCGATGCGCTCGAGCTCGCCCTTGACGGTCTTGCCCTCCGTGTCGGTCGCGGCGTATGCATGCTCCAGCGTGAACGCCTTCGCGAACACGCCCGAGCCCATCATCACCGGCACGAAGCGCGAGCCTTCCTCGTTGGTCCACCACGCGACCTCGATCGGCGCTTCGGTCGTGACGCCGTGGTCGTTCAGCGTGCGCACGACCTCGAGGCCGGCCAGCACGCCATAGTTGCCGTCGAACTTGCCGCCGGTGGGCTGCGTGTCGATGTGGCTGCCGGTCACGATGGGCGGCAGGCTGTTGTTGCGCCCCGGACGGCGCATGAAGCCGTTGCCGATCTTGTCGATCGTCACCGTCATGCCGGCTTCGCGCGCCCAGCCGCTGACCAGGTCGCGGCCCTGCTTGTCGAGATCGGTCAGCGTCAGGCGGCAGACGCCGCCCTTGGGCGTCGCGCCGATCTTCGCGAGCTCCATCAGCGAGTTCCACAGGCGATCGCCGTCGATGCGCAGCGATTCGAGGTGCGCGGGAAGTGCCTGGGCCTTCATGTCCATGATCGTCGCTCCTTCGTCAAATGAACGGGCTCGCGGGTCATCGAGCCACCGGGATCGGCTCGGCCAGCGCGGCCTTCTTCGCGAGCGCGTCGAACTGCGGGCCGAACGGCGGGCGCTTCACGTAGCGGCCGGCGCCGCGCTCGGCGCGCAGGTCGCCGTCGGCGTAGACCACCTTGCCCTGGCTCACCGTGTGCGTCGCCACGCCCTGCACCGTGCGGCCCTCGAAGATGTTGAAGTCGCCGAGCGAATGCTGGGTCTTGACCGAGATCGTCTTGCTGGCGGTCGGGTCCCACAGCACGAGGTCGGCGTCGGCGCCGGGCGCGACGCAGCCCTTGCGCGGGTAGATGTTGAACAGCTTCGCGGCATTGGCCGACGTCACCGCGACGAACTCGGTCGGCGTCAGCCGGCCGCGGTTCACGCCTTCGTCCCAGATCACCGCGAGCCGCTCCTCGACGCCGCCGCAGCCGTTCGGAATCTTGCTGAAGTCATCGCGGCCGGCGGCTTTCTGCTCGGCGCAGAAGGTGCAGTGGTCGGTCGCGGTGGTCTGCAACGTGCCGGACTGCAGCGCGCCCCACAGCGCCTGCGAATGGCCGCGCGGGCGGAACGGCGGGCTCATCACGTGGCCGGCCGCGAACTCGAAGTGCGCGTCGCGGTAGACGCTGTCGTCCAGCACCAGGTGCCCGGCGAGCGCCTCGCCGTAGACGCGCTGGCCGCGCGCGCGAGCTCGCGCGATCGCCTCGGCCGACTCGGCGCACGACACGTGCACCACGTAGATCGGCACGTTCAGCACGTCGGCAATCGCGATCGCGCGCTGCGCCGCCTCGGCCTCGACGGCCGGCGGGCGCGACAGCGGATGGCCCTCGGGCCCGGTGATGCCCTTGGCCTTCATCTCGGCCTGCAGCAGGAACACGAGCTCGCCGTTCTCGGCGTGCACCGTGGGCATCGCACCCAGCTCGAGCGCGCGGCGGAAGCTGCGCACCAGCGTCTCGTCGTCGCACATGATCGCGTTCTTGTAGGCCATGAAGTGCTTGAAGCTGTTCACGCCTTCTTCCTGCACCAGCAAGCCCATGTCGCGGTGCACGCTGTCGTCCCACCAGGTCACGGCGACGTGGAAGCTGTAGTCGCTGGCCGCCTTCTCGGCCCAGCCGCGCCACTTGCGGAACGCGTCCATCAGCGGCTCCTTCGGATCGGGGATCACGAAGTCGATGATGGTGGTCGTGCCGCCGGCCAGCGCGGCGGCGGTGCCGCTGTAGAAGTCGTCGCGCGTCACCGTGCCCATGAACGGGAGCTGCATGTGGGTATGCGGGTCGATGCCGCCGGGCATCACGTAGCGGCCGCCGGCGTCGAGCACCTGGGCGCCGGCCGGCGCCTCGAGATTCGCCGCGACCTGCGCGATCTGGCCATCGACGCACAGCACGTCGGCGCGCAGCTCGCGGTCGGTGTTGACGACGGTGCCGCCGCGGATCAGAAGGGTGGACATGAGCTCTCCTTGCAACGGTTCGAAGTCCGTTCGCCCTGAGGTATCGAAGGGCCGGTTCGAGGATCACGGGGCTTCGATACCTCAGCCCGAACGGGATTCGCGAGCCCGACGTGGCGGGCCCGGGCGACAGCGGTAGCGACGTTGTACATCACGCCGGCACCGCCTGGCGCATCGGATTGTTCGGATGCGTCGTCCAGTTGGCCGCCTGTGCCGGCACCGGCTGGCCGGTGCGGGCGTCGACCTCGCCCGGCACCAGCGTGCGCAGCGTGATGCACTCGGGCACCGGGCACACCGTGACGCACAAGTTGCAGCCTACGCATTCTTCTTCCTTGACTTCGAAGCGGCGCTGGCCGTCGACGACCGCGGTGATCGCCTGGTGCGACGTGTCCTCGCAGGCGATGTGGCAGCGGCCGCACTGGATGCAGGCGTCCTGGTCGATCACCGCCTTGCTGATCGCGTTCAGGTTCAGGTACTGCCAGTCGGTCACGGTCGCCAGCGCGCGCCCCTGGAACTCGGCCGTCGTCGCGAAGCCCATCGAATCCATGTAGTCCGAGAGCCCGGCGATCATCTCCTGCACGATCTTGAAGCCGAAGGCCATCGCCGCGGTGCAGACCTGCACGTTGCTGGCGCCCAGCGCGAGGTAGTCCAGCGCATCGCGCCACGTCCCCACGCCGCCGATGCCCGAGATCGGGATCCCCGCGGTCTCGGGCGAGCGACCGATCTCGGCCACCATGTTCAGCGCGATCGGCTTGACCGCCGGCCCGCAGTAGCCGCCATGCGAGCCCCTGCCGCCGGTCGACGGGCTCATCGTCAAGGTCGCCGGGTCCACGCCCATGATCGAGTTGATCGTGTTGATCAGCGAGACCGCATCGGCGCCGCCCTGCTTCGCGGCGAGCGCGGGCTTGCGGATGTCGGAGATGTTGGGCGTGAGCTTCACGATCACCGGCAGCTTGCTGTACTGCTTGCACCAGGCCGTGACCATCTCGATGTACTCCGGCACCTGGCCCACCGCCGAGCCCATGCCGCGCTCGCTCATGCCGTGCGGGCAGCCGAAGTTCAGTTCGACGCCGTCGGCGCCGGTGTCCTCGACGCGGGCCAGGATGTCGCGCCACGCAGTCTCGGTGCACGGCACCATCAGCGACGCGACCAGCGCACGGTCCGGCCAGGCACGCTTGACCTCGCGGATCTCGGCGAGGTTGACCTCCAGCGGCCGGTCGGTGATCAGCTCGATGTTGTTGAAGCCCAGCATGCGCCGGTCCGGCGACAGCAGCGCGCCGTAGCGCGGGCCGTTGACATTGACCACCGGCGGGCCGGCCTCGCCCAGCGTCTTCCAGACCACGCCGCCCCAGCCGGCCTCGAACGCGCGGTGCACGTTGTAGGCCTTGTCGGTCGGCGGCGCGGAGGCGAGCCAGAACGGGTTCGGGCTCTGGATGCCCGCGAAGGTGTTGCGCAGATCGGCCATGTGGCTTTCTCCTTCAGGCGGTTCGCATGTTCAGGTCGGCATGGATCGCGGCAGCAGCGCGCTTGCCGTCCTCGACCGCCTCGACGGTCAGGTCGCGCCCACCGGCGCGGCAGTCGCCGCCCGCATACAGGCGTGCGACCGCGGTGCGGCCCGCGTCGTCGGCGACGACGCGACCGCCTTGCAGCACGAGCCCGGCGCCGGCGAGCACGGCCTCGTCCAGCTTCTGGCCGATCGCCTTGAGCACCATGTCGGCCTCGAAGCGTTGCTCGCCGCCGCCGTCGGCTCGCGTGAAACGCACCGCCTCGACCTGGCCGGCGCGCCCGACGATCTCGGCCGGCGCGAGGCCGTGGTGAATCGTCACACCATTGGTCTGCGCCCATTGCCGCTCCGACAGCGACGCCGACATCGCCTCCGGCCCGCGCCGGTAGACCATGTGCACCTCCTCGGCGCCGAGCAGCCTGCTCTGCACCGCGGCATCGACCGCGGTCATGCCGCCGCCGATCACGACGACACGCCGGCCGATCGGAAGCTGCGCGACGTCGCGCGAGCGGCGCAGCTCGGCGATGAACTCGACCGCGTCGCGCACGCCGGCCAGCTCCTCGCCGGCCACGCCCAGCCGCGCCGTGCGCGTCAGGCCGACCGCGAGGTACACGGCGTCGTGGCCCTGCTGCAAGGCCTGCAGCTGCGCCGCATCGGCCAGACGCCAGCCGAGCTTCAGCTCGATGCCGCCGATCGCGACCAGCCAGTCCAGCTCGGCCTGCGCGAAGCCGCCGGCCATCTTGTAGCTCGCGAGCCCGTATTCGTTGAGCCCGCCGCCGGCCTCGCGCGCATCGTGCAGCACGACCGTGTGGCCGCGCCGCGCGAGCTCGAACGCGCAGGCGATGCCGGCCGGGCCCGCGCCGACGATCGCGATGCGCTTGCCGGTCGCGGCGGCGCGCGCGAACAGCGCGGTGACCGGCTTGTCCATCACCGCGTCGACCGCATAGCGCTGCAATCGCCCGATCTCCACCGGCTTGCCCTGCTGCGCGACGCGCACGCAGACCTGCTCGCACAGCTCCTCGGTCGGACAGGCGCGTGCGCAGGTGCCGCCCAGCGGGTTCGCCTCGAGGATGGTGCGCGCGGCGCCGCGCAGGTTGTCTTCGGCGATGCGGCGGATGAAGCTGGGCACGTCGATGCCGGTCGGGCACGCCTTCGCGCACGGCGCGTCGTAGCAGTACAGGCAGCGCTCGGCCTCGACCAGCGCCTGCGTGCGCGTCAAGCGCGGCGCGATGTCGGCGAACGCCTGCGCGTAATCGGCAGCGCTGCGCCGGGCGCTGCGAATATCAGGAGCCGAACCGGTGGACGGGTCGGCAGTCGACAGCTCGGGCATGCGGATCGCTCCTTGGCAGATGAATCCTGACCGTTTGGTCAAGATTTATCGGATACTACGCAACCTGCGTGCCAAGCCCAATCCGGGTCTCCCCGGGTCGAAATCCGCCAAACCGCCTCGAGACTGCGCGCACCGCGCACCGCGAACGCCGGGCACGACCCAACTGGGTGCCCGGCGCGCACGATGTTCGGGTTTCCGAGATCAGCATCCGCACCAGCCGCTGGCATGGAACTGGCTAAACCTCGGCCAAAATAAGCTGACCGTTCGGTTAGGTTTCTTGCCTCTCTCGCCTCTTTTCCGCCGCTCCCCCTACAACATGAACGATCCGGAGCCGACTCCGTCCGACCCGCATGCCGTGCTCGTGCGCCGCGCGAGCGTCGTCTACCCGTCCGCCGATGCGCCGGTGCGTGCACTGCACGAGGTCGATCTCGCGATCGCGCCGGGCGAGTTCGTCTCGCTGATCGGCCCATCGGGCTGCGGCAAGACCACGCTGCTGCGCGTGATCGCCGACCTCGAGCCCATCACCTCCGGCCAGGTGCTGGTCAACAGCCTGACGCCGCACGACGCACGCCTCGCCCGCGCCTACGGCTACGTGTTCCAGGCGCCGGCACTGTTCCCGTGGCGCACCGTGCTCGCCAACGTGATGCTGCCGCTGCAGATCCAGGGCCGCAGCGCCGAGCAGTGCAAGGCGGTCGCGATGGAGCAGCTCGCGCGGGTCGGCCTCGCCGGCTTCGAGCTCAAGTATCCGTGGCAGCTCTCGGGCGGCATGCAGCAGCGCGTCTCGATCGCCCGCGCGCTCGGCTTCGAGCCGCGCCTGCTGATGATGGACGAGCCGTTCGGCGCGCTCGACGAGATCACCCGCGACCGGCTCAACGAGCAGCTGCAAGGGCTGTGGCAGCGCGAGAAGCGCACGGTGGTGTTCGTGACGCACTCGATCGCCGAGGCGGTGTACCTGTCGACACGCATCGTCGTGATGTCGCCGCGGCCCGGGCGGGTGACGCGGCAAATCGTCTCGACCCTGCCCGAGGTGCGCGATCTGGGCATGCGCGACACCCCCGAGTTCATCCGCCTCGCGCACGAGGTGCGCGAGGCGCTGCACGCCGGGCACGGCGCGGACGGCGATGAAGTCTGAGCGCTCGGCCGCATCGCTGCTGGCGCAGCGCGCGCTGCCCATCATCGTCGTGCTGTCGGTCACGCTCGTCGTCTGGTACCTGGGCTGCATCGCGCTGAACGCGCAAGGCGCGATCGAACGCGTGCTGTCGAACACGCCCGGCTGGACCACGCGCGACCTGATCGCGACCACCTGGGCGATGGAGCGCCCGGTGCTGCCCGCGCCGCACCAGGTCGCGCTGGACCTGTGGAGCTCCATCGTCGACTGGCCGCTGGACTCGCCGCGCAACCTGTTGCTGCACGCCGCGGTGACGACGCAGTCGACGCTGGTCGGCTTCGTCTTCGGCACGCTGTTCGGTGTGCTGCTCGCCGCGGCCATCGTGCACTCGCGCACGCTGGACCGCGCGCTGCTGCCGTGGATCGTCGCGTCGCAGACGGTGCCGGTGCTGGCGATCGCCCCCATCGTGCTGGTGATCCTCGGCACGCTGGGTTTTTCCGGCGTCGCGCCGAAGGCGGCGATCGCGATGTACCTGTGCTTCTTCCCGGTGACGGTCGCCATGGTGCAAGGCCTGCGCTCGCCGCAGCGCATCGAGACCGAGCTGATGCACACGTACGCGGCGACCCGGCTGCAATCGTTCTGGATGCTGCGGCTGCCGGCCGCGCTGCCCTACCTGTTCCCGTCGCTGCGCGTCGCGATCGCGGCCGGGCTGGTCGGCGCGATGGTCGCCGAGCTGCCGACCGGCGCGCAGGCCGGGCTGGGCGCCCGGCTGCTGACCGGCTCGTACTACGGCAACACGGTCGCGATCTGGTCGGCGCTGGTGCTGTCGGCGCTGCTCGGGCTCGTGCTGACCGCGGCGGTTGCCGGTGTCGAGCGGCTGGCGTTGCGGGGGCGGCGCTGATGAGCGGAGTCGCCCTCACCCTAACCCTCTCCCGCAAGCGGGAGAGGGAACAAGACGCACTGCCTGGCTCCCTCTCCCGCAAGCGGGAGAGGGCTGGGGTGAGGGTCGCCGCATGACACCGAGCCGCCCTTTCCTCTCGGCCGCCGCGGCCGTCGCATTGTCGCTGCTCGCCGCCGTCGTGCTCGCGCTGCTGCCGGCCAGCCGCGGCGCCGAGCCGCCGGCCCTGGTCTTCTACGTCGTCTTCATCGCCACGCTGCTGCTCGCCGCGTGGAGCGTGCAGCGCGTCGCGGCGCTCGAGCGCCCGCGCTGGGCCGGCACGCTCAGCGCGGTGCTGTTCGGCCTGTGGGTGCTGTATGCGTGGCAGATCGGCGTCGTCGCGTTCGACGTGCCGCGGGTGCTGCTGCCGGCGCCGTCGGCGATCGTCGAGTCGCTGGTCGACCACGCCGCGACGCTGGGCCGCGACTTCGTGCAGACCGTGCTGAAGGCCGTGCTGATCGGCTGGGCGCTGGGCTCTGCACTGGGCTTCGCGGTCGGCGTCGCGATCGACCGGCTGCCGTTCCTGCAGCGCGGGCTGCTGCCGGTCGCGTCGCTGACCAGCACGATTCCGCTGGTCGCGGTCGCGCCCATCATGGTGATGTGGTTCGGCTTCGAGTGGCCGTCCAAGGCCGCGGTGGTCGTGCTGATGACCTTCTTCCCGATGCTGGTCGCGACGCTCGCCGGCCTGCAGGCTGCCGGCAAGCTGGAGCGCGAGCTGATGCACTCGTACGCGGCCGGCTACGCGCGCACGCTGATCGACCTGCGGCTGCCGTGCGCGGTGCCGTTCATCGTCAGCGCGCTGAAGGTCAACGCGACGCTCGCGCTGATCGGTGCGATCGTCGCCGAGTTCTTCGGCTCGCCGACCGTGGGCCTGGGCTTTCGCATCAGCACCGAGGCCGCGAAGATGAACATGGCGCTGGTCTGGGGCGCGATCGTCGTCGCCGCGGTCACCGGGTCGGTGGCCTATGCGCTGCTGGTCCGGCTGGAACGACGCTGGGCGTTCTGGCACCCTTCGGTGCGCTCGCCATGAGGCACCGCTTTCTCAACAACGCTTTCTTCCGTCGCCAACCACAAGGAGCTCTGCGATGACCCGTTCCCTCTTCAAGTTCGCCGCGGCCGCATTGGCCCTGGCCTGCGGTGCCGGCGTACACGCCGACGAAAAGTTCACCGTGCAGATGAAGTGGGTGCCGCAGGCCCAGTTTGCGGGCTATTACGTCGCGGCGGCCAAGGGCTACTACAAGGCCGAAGGGCTGGACGTGACGATCAAGCCCGGCGGCCCGGACGTCTCGCCGGTCCAGGTGGCCGCCGGCAACCAGGCCGATGCGATCGTCAACTGGATGCCCGATGCGCTGGCGGCGCGCGAGGCCGGCGTGCCGCTCGTCAACATCGCGCAGATCTTCAACCGCTCGGGCCTGATGCTGACCTGCAAGAGGGCCAGCGGCGTCACGAAGCCGGCCGACTTCAAGGGCAAGACCCTGGGCGTCTGGTTCGGCGGCAACGAGTACCCGTTCCTGAACTGGATGGCCAAGCTCAACCTGAAGCCCGACACCGATATCAAGGTGCTCAAACAAGGCTTCAACGTCGACCCGCTGCTGCAGAACCAGGCCGCGTGCATCTCGACGATGATCTACAACGAGTACTGGCAGGTCGTCGACGCGGGCATCAAGGAAAGCGACCTCGTGACCTTCTTCTACGAGGACCAGGGCGTCGCGTCGCTGGAAGACGGCCTGTACGTCCTGGACTCGAAGCTCAAGGACAAGGCCTTCGTCGACCGCGCCGCGAAATTCCTGCGCGCCACGCTGAAGGGCTGGAACGACGCCGTCAAGGACCCGGCCGGCGCCGCCAAGATCGTCGTCGCGGCCGACCCGTCGGGCAGCGCGACGCTGAAGGTGCAGCAGCGCCAGATGGAGAACGTCGCGAAGCTGATCACGACCGCCGGCACGCCGAAGATCGGGTACCTCGAGCCGGCCGCGTACGAGCGCACGGTCAAGGTGCTGCTGGCCGCCGGCAGCTCGCCGGTGATCAAGAAGGACCCGGGCCCGGCCGCGTACAGCCACGTCGTGTGGGAGGCGGCGACGAAGAAGTGACGGTCGCGAAGTCCCACGCCAGGAAGGCCGCAGCGCCGCCGCCTGCGGTCGAGCCGGCGGCGGCGGAGAAGGCTCCTGCGAAGGGGCAGATCCGGCAGGCCAACCGCGAGCGTATCGTCGGCGCGGCGAACCGCGTGTTCGCCCGCGCCGGCTTCAACGGCGCGACCACCGCGGCCATCGCGCAGGCCGCCGGCCTGCCGAAGGCCAACGTGCACTACTACTTCGGCAGCAAGGAAGAGCTGTATCGCGAGGTGCTCGCGCGCACGATGCACGACTGGCTCGTGCCGCTGGACAGCCTCGCGCCCGACGCCGACCCGCGCACCGCGATCGAGGCCTACATCCGCGCGAAGATGGCGATGTCGGCCGCGCACCCGGACGCCTCGCGCGTGTTCGCGAACGAGCTGCTGCACGGCGCGCCGGTGCTGGGCGAGCTCATCCGCACGGAGCTGCGCGGCGTCGTGCGCAAGCGCGCCGCGATCGTCGACGGCTGGATCGCCGCCGGCAAGATGGCGCCGGTCGACTCGGTCCACCTGTTCTTCACGATCTGGGCCGCGACCCAGACGTATGCCGACTTCGACGTGCAGGTGCGCGGCGTGCTCGGCCGCGCGAAGCTGACGCCGCGCGACCACGAGCGCGCGACCGAGCATGTGGTCGCCTTGATCCTGCGCGGCTGCGGCCTGGCCTGAACCGCGGCAGGCAAGGGCCGGCACGACGCCGTCGTGGTCGCTCGTCCCGCAGTGGCAAGCTCGTCTCGTTGAGAGCAGACTCGCCGTGCGTGTCATTCCGCCGCCTGGAGGAACACAGCATGGACACTCGAGATCGTTTGCAGGCCACGGTCGCTGCGCTGATCCAGCCCGGCAAGGGCATCCTGGCCGCCGACGAAAGCGGCCCGACGATCGCCAAGCGGTTCAAGGCGATCGCCGTGGAGTCGACCGAGCAGAACCGCCGCGCCTACCGCAACCTGCTGCTGGCAACGCCCGGGCTCGGCGCGTTCATCAGCGGCGTCATCCTGTACGAGGAAACGCTGATGCAGCGGGCCGACGACGGCACGCCGCTGCCGGTGCTGGCGGCACGCCAGGGCATCGTGCCCGGCATCAAGGTCGACGCCGGCAAGATCGCACTGGCCGGCGCGCCGGGCGACGAGATCACGCAGGGGCTGGACGGGCTCGCGAAGCGCCTGGCCGCCTACAAGGAACACGGCGCGCGCTTCGCGAAGTGGCGCGCGGTCTACAACGTCGCCGACACGCTGCCGAGCCGGCAGGCGATAGCGGCCAACGCGGACTCGCTGGCGCGCTACGCGGCGATCTGCCAGGACGAAGGCATCGTCCCCATCGTCGAGCCCGAGGTGCTGATGGACGGCGGCCACACGCTGGCGCGCTGCGCCGAGGTGACCGAAGACGTGCTGCACGAAGTCTTCGGCGCGCTGCACCGCCACCGCGTGCTGCTCGAGTGCATGCTGCTGAAGCCCAGCATGGTCGTGGCCGGCAAGGAGCAGGCGCTGCAGGCCCCGGCGGCCGAGGTCGCCGCGCAGACGGTCCGCGTGCTGCGGCGCCGCGTGCCGGCGGCGGTGCCGGGCGTGTTCTTCCTGTCGGGCGGCCAGACGCCTGCCGAGGCTACCGCCCATCTCGACGCGATGAACCGGCTCGGGCCGCAGCCGTGGAGGCTGAGCTTCTCGTACGGGCGGGCCTTGCAGGATCCGGTGCTGCAGGCCTGGCGGGGACAGGCCGCCAACGTGCAGAAGGCCCAGCAGGCGCTGCTCGAGCGGGCGCGGCTGAACGGCGCGGCGTGCGAGGGGCGGTACGACGCCGCGATGGAGCGCGCGAACAGCCAGAGCTCGTAGTCCCTCCCAAACTTTGGGACTCGCCAAGTCCCGCGACTTGCTGCACGATTCCCGCGCCCCACGACGCCCCGGGGCAGCGGGTACATGTCGGCGTCGGCCAGCGGGACACGGAATGTCTGAGACGCCGCGTTCGGAACTCGAGACGGGCTTCACCCTAGACGAAACCCTGCTGCGGCAGCGGCGGGCCGCGGCGTCGCGCCAGCTCCATGCCGTGCAGGTGCCGATGCTGCGTGCCATCGGCTTCGCCGCGCTCTGCGGAATCGTCCTGCTGCAAGACCTGCAGGCCGTCGTCCCGTGGCCAGGCTCGGCGGCGGCCGCTCTGGTGGCCTTCAACGCGGGTTATGCGGGCGTCGCCTGGTTCGTGCTGTTGCACGGCTATGGACGCACCCGCCTCGATCTGTCGCTCCTGCTGTTCCACGCCGACATCGTGGTCTGGCTGGTCAACCTGTCGCTGCTGGAGCACGCCAACCTCTTCTTCGCGTACCTGCTGCTCGTGCGCGTCGTCGACCAGGTCGGCTTCGGGTTTCGGCGTGCCTTGTATTTCGCCCATGTCGTGACGGCCGCGTATGCCGGGTACGCGGTCTGGGATGCCTTCTTCGGCGCCCATGTGGCGACGCCGGCGCAGCGGGCCGGCATCGCCGCGACCCTGTACCTGCTGGGCTGGTACCTCTCCGCCACCGGCGTCGTCACCGAACGGCTGCGGCAGCGCCTGAAGCAGGCGATGCGCAGCGCGCGCGAGTCGCTCGCGGGCCTGGCCGAGAACGCGACCGTGCTGCGGGCGCAGGCCGTCGAGCTCGAGCGGGCGCGAGCCGAGGCCGAGCGCGCCAGCCGCGCGAAGTCGCAGTTCCTGGCGGTGGTGAGCCACGAGATCCGCACCCCGATGAACGGCATCCTCGGCGCGACCGAGCTGCTGCTCGAGACCTCGGTCTCGCCGGCACAGCAACGGTATGTGCAGGTGGTGCACCGCTCGGCCACCGCGCTGATGCGCCTGATCGACGACGTGCTCGACATGGCGCGCATCGAGGCCGGCAAGATGCAGCTCAGCCCCGCGGATTTCGACCTGCCCGCCCTGCTCGCCGATGCGGCCGAGCTGGTCGCGCTGGCCACCCGCGAGCGGCCGGTGACCCTGCAATGCCGCGTCGCTCCCGCGGTTCCGGTCTGGGTGCATGGCGATCCGCATCGGCTGCGCCAGGTGCTGCTGAACCTGCTCTACAACGCGGTCAAGTTCACCGACCGCGGCGAGGTGGTGCTGGAGGCCTCGGTCGTCGACACGCACGACGACATCGCGACGATCCGGATCGCGGTGCGCGACACCGGCATCGGCATCTCGGAGACGCAGCTCGCCTCGATCTTCGACGCGTTCGAACAGGGCGACGCGTCCAGCACCCGCCGCCACGGCGGCAGCGGCCTGGGCCTCGCGATCGCGAAGGACCTGACGGGGCTGATGGGCGGGCGGCTCGATGTGCAGAGCGAGCCCGGCGTCGGCTCGCGCTTCTGGATCGACGTGCCGCTGCGGCGCGCGACGCCGCACGCGCCGGCCTCGCCGACCCGCGATGGATGGAACGGCCGCACGCGCGTGCTGCTCGCCGAGGACGACGAGGTCAATCAGCTCATCATCGTGAACATGCTGAAGCTGCTCGAGTGCGACGTCGACATCGCGCGCAACGGCGTCGAGGCGCACCGCGCCGCCGCCGACGGCGCGTACGACATCATCCTGATGGACTGCCACATGCCCGAGATGGACGGCTACGAGGCGACCCGGCACATCCGCGCCGACGAGCAGCGCCTGGGCGCACGCCGCCCGGTCATCGCCATCACCGCCGACGTGCAGGCCGCCAACCGCGAGCGCTGCCTGGCCGCCGGCATCGACGACGTGATCCACAAGCCGGTGAGTCGCGCTTCGCTGACGGCGGCGCTGGACCGCTGGGTGCTGCGCAGTCGCGATCCCGATCCTGTCTAGGGTGCAGCGCCGCCGGCCCTTCCCTCAGTCCGCCGTGACCTTGCTGGCGACCACCTTGGCGCCAATGTGCTCGATCAGCGTGACGCCGTCCGCCGCATACTGGTCGATGTTGAACGTGCCCTCGAAGCTCTTGCGCGAGCGGCTCACGGTCACGGTGGACTCCATGACCGCGGGGCCGAGAAAGACGGCTGGCGAGGCGGGCGGCACCGAGTCGCTGCTGAGCCAGGACAACCCGAAGTGCCTGAGCTTGAACGTCCGCTCGCCCGTCTGCTTCCAGACGCCCATGCAGACATCCGCGGTGCTGGGCGGCCGGCTGCCGGAGACCATGAGCTCGGTGCCGTCGCTGTGCCACTGCGTGATCCCGAAGTCCAGCGGGGCGCCGAATGGAATCGGCGTCGGATAGGCGGTGCCGTCGGAGGTGATCGTGAACTTCCACAGGCCGACGATGCCGGCCTCTCTCGCGCCGTTCGCCGCCAGCGCCGCGGCGGCCGCCGGATTTGCGGCGTCGGGCAGCACCCAGCCATCCGGAGCGCTCCTGCCCTGGCGGTGATCGACACAGCCGGCCGATGCAAGGCCCGCCGTCATCGTGCCCGCAACGCCCAGCACCAGAGCGGCGGCCACGCGGCGCATCTCTCGATGCGGCGCACGCAGCGCGCCGGGTGTCTGCAATCCCGGCACCCACGCGTGCCACGAATCTCGAGCTTGCTTCATGTCCGGTTCCTTCATGACCCCGACGCGGGACGGCGGCGGCAGGGGTCAGGCCCGGCGCCGCGACGCGGGCCTCGCCCCTTCGAGGTTCGCGCGGCGCCATCGTGTCAACAGACTCGAACCACGCCACGATCAATCCGACGAACGCCGCCAAACACTGCATGAAGCGGGCGCGGGGCCGACGAATGCCGGCGCAGGCTCATTCGCGCCGCCGTGAGCCGGTTCGCAACCGGCCTGCGGCACTTCGTCGCAATGACTGGCGATGGCCGCCTGCCCGGCCTACATTGCACGCATGGACGCGTCGGCCCCCGCGAGAGATTCCGAGACTTCGGTGCGTACGCGGCGCTCCTGGTCCATGTCCGGCGATCTGCGCCTGGCCCTGCTGGTCCTGGGCCTCTGCCTGTTCGATGCCCTCTATTCACTGATCCCGGAGACGACCGTCGCGGCCAAAGTCGATTGGCTGCAGCGCTTTCTCGAGCTGCTGCAGGCAAGCCTGCTGTGCATCGTGCCAGGGGCGGTGGCCGCGCGACTCGTCTTCTCGCGGTATCCCGCGACTCACCGCGAATGCCTGGGGATCATCGCGGTTTTCCTCGTCGGCTCGGCCATCGGCCACGTGCCCGCCCTGTGGCTGACGCCGGCCCATCCCGTCTACCACTTCCAGAACCTCTGGCCGTTGTTCGCCCAGAGCTGGCTGAGCTACGCCATCGCGAGCACCGCCGTGGTGTATGCGATGTACTCGTGGCGCCGCGACGTCGCTGCACGGCAGGAGCTGCATCGCACGCAGGTCGCTCTGTTGGCCTTGAAGACCGATCGCGCCGAGGCCGAACTGCTGAGGTTGCGTGCGCAGATCGAGCCGCACTTCCTGTTCAACACACTGGCGACGATCATGCAGCTGTACGAGTCCGACGCGGCAGCCGCCAGTCGAACACTGGCCCTCCTGATCGACTACATGGACACGTCGCACACGCACATGCGGCAGCAGGAAACGGCGTTGCGTCAGGAACTGGCGCTCGCCGAAGGCTATCTCGCCATTCAGCGCCTGCGCATGGGCGAGCGGCTGCGTTATGCGATCGACGTACCGCCCGCAGTCGGCGAGAACCGGGTTCCGCCCGCGTCGCTGCTGACGCTGATCGAGAACGCCATCAAGCATGGCCTCGCACCCGTGGCCGGCGGCGGGACGCTGCGTGTCACGGCGCGTCGCGACGACACCTGGCTGGTGCTCACGGTGTCCGACGACGGCGCCGGCTTTCGCGCGACCAGCGGTCGTGGCCTGGGCCTTGCGAATCTGCGCGCTCGCCTGCAGGGACTCTACGGCGAAGGCGCATCGCTGCGCCTGACCAGCGCAGACGGCGGCGGTGTGGCTGCCACGATGCGGCTCCCCCTCGGCACCGCGGTTGAAGCGCTGTCGCCATGAGGCCGCGGTCGTCGCCACGAGCGGCCTGGCGACAGTGGCGATCCGATATCGCCCAGAGAGTCGAACGCCAAGTGATCGTCGCCGCCCTGGCGTATGCGGCGTTCTGGACCGCCTGGAGCAGCCTGGAGATCATGTTCCCGTGGGGCAACCAACTCACGATCGCCAGCATCGTCGCACGCGCGCTGCTCTCGCTCATGACCACGATGGAGACCGTGCTCAGCTTCGCCGTTGCGACCGTGGCCGTCGCTCGCGGCGCATCCGGGTGGCTGGCCTATCCGCTCGCCCTGGCGGCGGCCGCGACGCTCGGCACGGCGACGAGCATGGCGCTCGCCCCATACCCCTTCCCCTATCTCACGCGGACAGCCGGCGTCTCGCGTTTTGTCTTGATGAACCTGGCGTTCGTGCTGCCCGGCCTGCTTCCCGTGGCCCAGCTCTACGTGTTTGCAAGCAATGCTCGACATCGCGCCAGGTTGCTGCATGCGGCGGAGTCCGAGCGGGCCGCCGAGGCCGAACGCCTGGCCCAGCAGCGGCTGCAGGCGGAGCTCGCGTCGATCGACCATGCCCTGGTGCTGGCCGCCCTGCGGCATGCACTCGGCTGGCGGCCGAGCCGTCCCGAGCGGGCCGATGCCCTGCTCGCGCTCGTCGCCGAGTACCTGCGCGCCGCTCAGCAGCGCGGCGGCAGCGACCCGCAACGCATCGCGAAGTCGCTCGCCGAGTTGCGGCGGGCCTGCACCGCCGCGGCCGACGTCATCGCGGACGGCTACGCACCATGAGCCACACCGCCCGCGCGATCATCGCCGAAGACGAAGAGGTGCTGCGCCTCGGGCTGCGCGACGCGCTGGCCGAGTTGTGGCCCGACCTCGGCGTCTGCGCCCTCGCCGAAGACGGCATGCAGGCGCTGCGCGCGCTGGAGGAACATGATCCCGACATCCTGTTCCTCGACATCCAGATGCCGGGCCTGACGGGGCTCGAGGTGGCGCAGAAGGTCGACGGCCGCTGCCACGTGGTGTTCGTGACCGCGTTCGACGACTATGCGGTCTCGGCCTTCGAGCAAGGGGCGATCGACTATGTGCTGAAGCCGCTGTCCATCCCGCGCCTGGCGACGACGGTCGCGCGGCTGAAGCAGCGCCTCGGCAGCGCGCCGGCGCACCTGGCCGGCCTGCTCGACCGTCTGGCCCTCGCCCGCGAAGGCGACGGTCATCTGCGTTGGATCACCGCGTCGCAGGGTCGGGAGTTGCGCCTGATCACGGTCGGCGAAGTCTGCTACTTCCGATCGGACAACAAGTACACCTTGGTCGTCACGGCCGATGGCGAGGCGCTGATCCGAATGACGTTGCGCGAACTGATCGACCAGCTCGACCCGGCCATGTTCTGGCAGGTGCATCGCCATACGGTGGTCAATGCCAACGCGATCGCCAGCCTGCACCGTGAGATCAACGGACGCCTCTACATCAAGCTGAAGCAGCGCAGCGAAACCCTCGTGGTGAGCGAGAGCCACGCCGCCCGTTTCCGCACGATGTAGCAACGCCCGCCGGCTCACTGCTGCCGTGGCGGCTGCGCCTGGCTCTTCGCGATCAACACCGCCCGCCGCTCCAGGCTCTCCTTGGTCCACAGCTCGGAGGCCTTGTAGTACTCGGCGACCGCCGGCATCCCCTCGGGCAGCACGACCCAAGGCTGTTTCGATGCCGTGAAGATGTGAACGTCCGGCGGCAGCCGGTCCGGCTCGTCCAGCGTGCCGACGCGCACGAAGCACACCGCGTCGCCGGCGCCCGCGTAGTGGCTCCACACGGCGATGCGACAGCGCGGGCAGCGTGCGATCTTCTGCCCTTTGCCGCTCAGCGACGGCGTGACCACTTTCTCGACCTCGCCCTGCAGCAGCTCGACCCGGTCGGCCTCGATCATCGCGTTCAGCGCGAACGACGCGCCGGTCTCGCGCTGGCACCAGCGGCAGTGGCAGCAGTGCACGACCAGCGGCCGGCCGGTCATGCGGTAGCGCACCTGGCCGCAGGTGCAGCGGCCCTCGTAGGTTTCGGTGCTGGCGGTCGTCATCGCGTCAGTTCCCCGCCGGCTGGATGTATTCGGAGACGACCTTCCAGCGCCCGTCCTGCAACTGCGACAGACGCGACTGGTCGTTGCCCAGCCGCTTGGTCGGCGAGTAGGTCGCGGTCGCGCTGCCGAAGATGTCCGCCGGGTAGCTCATCGTGTCCATGGCCTTGATGAAGCTGTCGGTCGACAGGTTGGGCCCGGCCTTCGCGGCGGCCGCGGCGAAGCTGTGGATCACGTTGTAGCCGTAGACCGAGAACACGGTCGGGTCCTCGTTGAACTTGGTCTTGTACTTCTGCGCCCAGAAGCTGATCTGCTTGGAGGCATCGTCCAGGTACGGGTTGGCCACGGTCATCGTCGCATACAGGCCGTCCATCGCCTTGCCGCCGAGCTTGTGGATCAGGTCGGTGTAGGCCGCGCTCGAGCCCAGGAAGGTCGGCGAAAAGCCGGTCTTGCGCGCTTCGCTGATCGTGCCGATGGTCTCGCGGATGATGGTGCCCAGCACGACGAAGTCGCAGCCGGCCGCCTTCATGCGCGCGACCTGCGACGAGAAGTCGGTCGCGCCGCGCTTGTAGCTGGTCTTTTCGGCGAACTCCATGCCCATCGCCTTCAGGCCGGCCTCGGCGCCGCGCACGACCTCGAGGCCGAACTCGTCGTCCTGATAGATCGTGCAGACCTTCTTCGCGCCCTTCTCTTTCGCGAGCTTGGGCAGCGCGGTGCGCATCTGGTCGTAGTAGGTCGCGGCGAACGCATACTTCAAGCGGTTGAACGGCTCGTACATCTCGCGCGCCGCGGTGATCGGCAGGAAGTTGATCACGTTCTTCTCGAACTGCACCGGCATCGCCGCGAGGTTCTGCGCGGTGCCGATGTGGCCGGCCATGATGAAGATCTTGTCCTGGTTGACGAGCTTCTGCGCCGCGAGCACGGCCTTCTTCGGGTCGTAGCCCGAGTCCTCGACCAGCAGCCTGAGCTTGCGGCCGTGCAGCCCGCCCTGCTCG
>DATEFR010000855.1:0-5172 GCA_035280545.1 Burkholderiaceae bacterium
GTCGCCGATGTGCTTGCCGCGGTAGCGGTGCACGGTCTCGCGGCTGCCGCCGGCGCCGCCGGTCGCGAGGGTTCGCGTGACGAAGCGCAGCTCGCCTGTCGCCAACTGGCCCTCGAATATGCCGCGCGGGGCCCCGAGGAACGAGGCGCTGCCGAGCAAGGTGTCGCCTTCGCCGCTGAAATCGAAGCGCTCGGTATACCGGGCGTTCGGCCAGTCGTAGGTGACGTCTGCCTGCCAGGCACCATTGATGGCGGGCCGCGCGGGTGCCGCGGTGCGGGCCGCCACGCGGCCCGGGTCATCGGCCTGCCGTTGCGCCAGCCACCACGCGCCGCCCAGCGCGAAGATCGCGGCCAGCAGTGCGCCGAGCAGTGCCAGCCGTCGCGGCGTGGCGATGCTCGGCGGTGCCGCTGCCGGCTGCGAATCCGTGGCACGCCGTTCGCCGAGGGCCGAGCGCAGCGCCGTGACCAGACGTTCCATGTCGGCAGCGAATCGCGTGTTGCCGAGCTCGAGTGCATGGCGCCGCGTCAGCGGTTGCAGGGTCTCGGGCAGCTGTTCGGCGGTGGGCATGGTTGCGCCGTCCAGCAGCAGCGGGATCACGCGCATGCCTTGGGCGAGCCCGGCCGCCACTTCGATGCGCACGAAGTCGTCGGCCTCGCTGATCCGTGGAGGCGCTGCGCCATCGCGCTCGCCCAGCCAGCGCTTGCCGATCAGCACCAGCAGCACCTGCGACCTGCCGACGGCGCTGCGGATCGCCTCGTCGAAAGCCTGCCCGGCCGGGATGTCGTCGACATCGATGAAGACCCGCTCGGCCCCGAAACGCCGTGCCAGCTCGTCGTAGATCGCGCGGGCGTACCCGGCCGCGTCGTCGCGGCGGTAGCTGATGAAGATCTGGGCGGTACCCATGCGGGGCGTGCGCTGTTGAACGCCAGCCCAGCATAGGCCGGCCCGGCCGGCCGGGCGATCCCTACTGCAGCAGGTCGAACAGCGTCCGGGCCACGACCTGGGTTGCGCGGCGCAGGTCTTCGAGCACCAGGTGCTCGTCGGAGCGCTTGGCATTCGATTCGAACACGGTGCGCGGCCCGGCGCCGTAGATCGCGGCCGGCACGCCGGCCTCGCCGTACAGCCGCACGTCGGTGTACAGCGGCGTGCCCGAGGTTGGAATCGCCTCGCCGAAGACCGCTTCTCCGTGTTTGCGCAGCGCATCGACCAGCGGCTGGTTGCCGGGCAGCGGCTTCAACGAGTTTGCGAGCAGCAGGCGCTTGATCTCGACGGAGATGCCCTGGGCGCGGCCCGCGTTGAACGTCGCCGCCGCGTCGGCGATCACCTGGCGGATCGTCGCTTCGACCTCGGCCGGGTTCTCCTCGGGGATCATGCGGCGGTCCAGCTTGAAGACGACCTTGCCGGGCACGACGTTGGTGTTGGTGCCGCCTTCGATGCGGCCGACGTTCAGGTACGGGTGCGTGATGCCCGGCACCTTGGACGTCACCTGCTGGTAGAGCGTGTTCTGCGCATACAGCGCGTTCAGGATCGCGACCGCGCCCTGCAGGGCGTCGACGCCGGTGTCGGGGATCGCGGCGTGCGCCATCTTGCCGTGCACCGTGACTTCCATCTGCAGGCAGCCGTTGTGCGCCGTGACCACCTGGTAGCTGAAGCCCGCGGCGAGCAGCAGATCGGGCTGGGTCAGCTTGTTCTTCAACAGCCAGCCCGGGCCCAACTCGCCGCCGAACTCCTCGTCGTAGGTGAAGTGCAGCTCGACGCTGCCTTTGAGCGCCGTGCCGCCGCCCAGCGATTCGAGCGCGCGGGTCGCGAACGTGTAGGTCGCGAAGTCGCTCTTGCTGACCGCGGAGGCGCGGCCGTAGAGCTTGCCGTCGGCGATCTCGCCGCCGTACGGATCGTGGGTCCAGCCTTCGCCGGGCGGCACGACGTCGCCGTGCGCGTTCAGCGCGACGACTCGCCCGCCATCGCGATAGCGGCGCCGCACGATCAGGTTCGTGATCGACGCGAGACCGTAGTCGGCCACCATCGCCTGCGGCACGGGGTGCTTCTCGGCTTCGAAGCCGAAGCCCCGCAGCAGTTCGGCGGTGCGCTCGGCGTGCGGCGCGTTGTTGCCCGGCGGCGTGTCGGTCGGGACCTGCACCAGCGCTTGCAGGAACTTCACTTCCTCGTCGAAGTGCGCGTCGATCCAGGCGTCGAGTTGTTGGTAGGCGTTGTTGTTCATCGTGTGGGTTCCTCGGTCAGGCCGCCAGCGCAAGTTCGTTCAGCACGTGGCTGAACGCTTCGATCGCGAGCTGCATGTCGTCGTTGGTCGACGATTCGAGCGGGTTGTGGCTGATGCCGGCGTTCTCGCCGCGCACGAACAGCATCGCCTGCGGCATCACCTCGTGCAGCTTCATCGCATCGTGGCCGGCGCCGCTGGGCATGTGGAAGACCGGCAAGCCCAGCGACTGCACGGCCCGTTCCCAGCGCGCCAGCCAGGCCGGCGCGCTGGGCGCGGCGGCGGCACGCATCGTCTCCTCGATCCGATGGCTCAGGCCGCGGTGTTCGCAGATGCGCGCGAGCTCGGCCAGCACATCGGCGACGCAGGCGTCGCGCACCGGGTCGGTGGTCGCGCGGATGTCCAGCGTGAAGCGGCAACGCCCCGGCACCACGTTGGTCGAGCCGTTCGGCACGGTCAGGATGCCCATCGTGCCGACGAGGTTCGGCACCTCGGCCGCGCGCTTCTCGAGATACAGCGCGAGCTCGGCGACGGCGGTCGCGGCATCGCGGCGCGTGCCCATCGGCGTCGTGCCGGCGTGGCTGGCCATGCCGATCACCTCGCCGAGGTAACGCACGCCGCCGTTGATCGACGTGACGACGCCCAGCGGCAGCCCGCGCTCGTTCAGCACCGGCCCCTGCTCGATGTGCACCTCGATGAAGCCGGCGTACTTCGCCGGGTCGCGCTGGACGGCGGCGATCGCCCGCTCGGTCGCCGGCAGGCCGGCATGGCGCATCGCATCGCGCATGCTGATGCCGTCGGCATCGATCTGATCCAGCCACGCGTAGTCGAAATGCCCGGTCAGCGCGCCCGAGCCCAGGAACGTCGCCTTGTAGCGCTGGCCTTCCTCCTCGGCGAAGCCGACGACCTCCAGGCCGTACGGCAGCCGCTTGCCGGCGCGGTGCAGCTCGCGCACGCAGACCATGGGCACGAAGATGCCGAGCCGGCCGTCGTACTTGCCGCCGTTGCGCACCGTGTCGTAGTGCGAGCCGGTCAGCAGACGCGGCTGCCGGCGATCCTCGCCGTGGTAGATGCCGACCACGTTGCCGACCGCGTCGGTCGCCACTTCGTCGAAGCCGCAGTCGCGCATCCAGCGTTCGAGCTGGCGCGCGCAGGCGCGGTGCGCGTCGGTCAGGTAGGTCACCGTCAGCTCGCCGCGCTCGGCATAACCGGGGTCGGTGTGCTGCGCGAGCAGCTCGGCGCAGTCCCAGGCCTGGTTGCCCAGCGTCGCCTCGTGGCCGAACTTGTCGTTCAGGCGGATCTCGGCAATGCGGTGGATGTTGCGCAGCGCCTCGGCGAACTCGAAGTCCGGGTGATTGTCGAGGCGGCGTGCGAAGGTCGCGATGATCTGCGCTCGCGTATGGCCCAGCCCGCGCGGGCCGCGCACCGCGAGGATGAACGGGAAGCCGAACTTGGCGTTGTAGGCCGCGTTCAGTTCCTGGATGCGCGCGAACTCGGCGGGCGTGCAATGCGTCAGGCCCGAGCGGCTTTGTTCGCCGGTCGATTCGGCCGTCAAGGTGCCGCTGACCATCGCCTTGCCGGCAAGCTCCGGGTGGGCGCGGATCAGCGCGAGCTGCGCATCGCGCGGGCTCTCGGCCAGCACGTCGACCAGCGCATGCTTGAGCTGCGCGAGCGTCGCGAACGGCCGGCGCGCCAGGGCGCGCTCGGCGATCCACGGCGAGTGCTCGTAGAGGCCGTCCAGTGCAGCCGCCGCTTCGGCCAGCGGCGCGTCGTTCAGTTGGGCGAGGGTCAGCGGCATGGCGTCGGCTCTGCTTTCGGTGTCGTCGTTGTCGTCGTTGTTGTCGTCATAGGGCCGCCGTCAGCCTATGGCTTCCGGATGCGGGTGCGTCTTCGCCCAGTGGCGCGCGATGTCGATGCGGCGGCAGACCCAGACGTCGTGATGGTGCTGCACATGGTCGAGAAAGCGCTGCAGCGCGCGGAAACGCCCGGGCCGCCCGAGCAGCCGGCAGTGCATGCCGATGCTCAGCATCTTCGGCCGGTCCAGTCCGGCCGGGTCGCCTTCGGCGTACAGCACGTCGAACGAGTCCTTCAGGTACTGGAAGAACTGCTCGCCGCTGTTGAAGCCCTGCATCGAGGCGAAGCGCATGTCGTTGCTGTCCAGCGCGTACGGCACGATCAGGCGCTGCATGGTCGTGCCGTCGGACTTCTTGACCGGCATCCAGAACGGCAGGTCGTCGCCGTAGTAGTCGCTGTCGTATTCATAGCCGCCGTGGTCGGCGACCAGGCGTTTGGTGTTGGGGCTGTCTCGCCCCGTGTACCAGCCGAGCGGCCACTGGTCGCCGGTCAGCTCGCGAATGATCCGCGTGCCGGTTTCGATGTGTTCGCGCTCTTGCGCTTCGTCCATGTGCTGGTAGTGGATCCAGCGCCAGCTGTGGCAGGCGATCTCGTGGCCCAGTTCGACGAACGCGCGGGTCACCTCGGGATGACGCTGCAGTGCCATCGACACGCCGAACACCGTGAGCGGCAAGCCGCGCTGCTCGAACTCGCGCAGCAGGCGCCACACGCCGACCCGCGAGCCGTATTCGTAGATCGACTCCATCGACAGGTGCCGCGTCTCGAAGGCCTGCGCGCCGATGATCTCCGACAGGAAGGTCTCGGAGGCCGGGTCGCCGTGCAGCACGTTGTTCTCGCCGCCCTCTTCGTAGTTCAGCACGAACTGCACCGCGATGCGCGCGCCGTTCGGCCAGCGCGCATGCGGCGGGTTGCGGCCGTAGCCGTGGAGGTCGCGGGGGTAGTCTTGGGTGGTCATGGAATGCCGGTGCCGTGAAGTGGGTTCATTGCGTTCGCGTGCGAAGGCTTGAGCGGGATCAGGACGGCGGGGCGCTCTGCTCCGCTCATGTCCCCCGGTCCGGGCTGCGCCCGGACCTCCTCCTTTACTTCGCTCCGCAGAGCGCCCC
>DATEFR010000856.1:0-3278 GCA_035280545.1 Burkholderiaceae bacterium
CAGCTCCAGCGCCAGCAGCAGGCCGCGGCCCTGCACCGGCGGGCTGCCGAGGCGGCGCGCGATCGTGTCCAGCCCCTCGCGCAGCTGCACGCCGCGCTCGCGCACGGTAGGCAGGAAGCCCGGCGCGGTGACCGCGTCCAGCACTGCCTGCGCCACCGCGCACATCAAGGGATTGCCGCAAAAGGTGCCGCCCTGGTCGCCCGGCTCGAAGCAGCAGACCGCCTCGCGGGCCAGCAGCGCGCCGATCGGCACGCCGCCGCCCAGGCCCTTGCCCAAAGTCATGATGTCCGGCCGCACGCCGGTGCCTTCGAAGCCCCACAGCGTGCCGGTGCGGCCGACACCGGTCTGCACCTCATCGAGGATGAGCAGCAGTCCCAGCTGATCGCAGACGCTGCGCAGCGCCTGCAGGAAGGCCGGCTCGGCCTCGATCACCCCGGCCTCGCCCTGGATGGGCTCGAGCATCACGGCCACGGTGTTCGGGCCGATCAGCGCACAGACGCTCTCGATGTCGTTCAGCCGCGCCTTCGGAAAACCCGCGACCTTCGGCGCGAACAGCCGGTCGAAGCCGGGCTTGCCGCTGGCGCTCATCGTCGCCAGCGTGCGGCCGTGGAACGCGTTCTCGAACGTGATGATCTCGTAAGCGCCGCCGCGGTGCACCTGGCCGAACTTGCGCGCGAGCTTGATCGCGCCTTCGTTGGCCTCGGCGCCGCTGCTGGTGAAGAACACACGATCCAGCCCGCTGAGCGAGGCCAGGCGCGACGCGAGCGCCGCCGCCTGGTCATTGAAGAAGCCCGGCCCGGGCTGCAGCAGGCGCTGGCTCTGCGCCGCCAGCGCCGCGGCGATCTGCGGCGGCGCGTGACCCAGCGTGTTGACGGCCCAGCCCTGCACCAGGTCCAGGTAGCGGCGCCCCTGGCTGTCGTGCAGCCAGCTGCCGCGGCCGTGCGTGAAGACCGCCTCGGGACGGCGCGCGACGTTCATCAGCGCGTCCAGCTTCGGCAGCGGGAAGGTTGGCAGGGCAAGCGTCATCGTCGGTTCCTTCGTGAGGGTGGAGGTTCACGAAGGCCTTCGAAGACTCACCGCGGGCGAGAGGCGTCCAACAACGACAAAGGCCACGAGGAGAGTCTCGTGGCCTTCATCGGGTGTGAACGGCTGCGGATTCAGCCGGGCGCTACGAAACCTCTCGACGGGGACGTCGCGAGAGTCGTCGCAGGGCGCGTTGGGCGTTCACGGCGGCAAGCATACCTCACCGTGGTTGCGCGTCGCGCGCTTCGAATGCGGCGCGGATGGACTCGGGAAGGAAGGTCGCCACGTGTTTGAGCCGTTCGACCGGCACTTCCACGTCTATGCACTTGTCCCAGTACTCGAGATGCAGCTTGTCGATCGGATGAGGCGACGTCCGCAGGCGTTCTCCGCTGAGGCCATGCATCGTGAACCAGGACAGGCACATGCGGCCGTCACGGAACGACTTGAAGATGCATTCGCAGTGCATCTGCTCGCGCTCCAGCGTCTGCACGCATTCGGCCTGCCTCTCCGTGAGGATGCGCAGCCACGTCTCGGCCTCCTCCTCCATGCCCCGCTTGACCGTGAAGGTCATGAACTCCGTCCTGTACGACATATCGACTCCTGCAAGGTAGAGATGACGGTCAGCCGTCGCTTTTGTCTATGCCCCTGGATCGCGCGGAGTCGACACGACCTCGAAGTGCCGAACGACCCGGTCGTAGTCGACCATCATGTCGTGGACCTTCCGCGGAACCACGGCAACCTCGGCATCGGCTCCGGAGAATGCGCGAATGGCATCAACCGATGCCCAGTGGGTCACGACGAGGAACTCCACGCCCGTGGGAACCGGTCGACGGAGTATCGACGCACTCACGAACCCCGGGAGCTGGCGGATCGCCGGAAACGTCTCCGTTTGCAGATGCTCCACGTACGCATCGGCAAATGCCGCCTTTGCCAAACCGCGCCACTGGCGAGAGATCATGGGTCAGTCCTCTCTCTAAGATGCCCGTGTGCGCAAGCGCGGAACGCTGCGCCACAACGATCCGGATGATGCACGCAGGGACGACGCGTTGTCACCCCACCCTACAATCGCCGGCACCCCATTCCGCGAGCAACTTGCGCATGGTTCCCTCGGCCGCCCGGCTCCCGATGCGTACGTTTGCCGCCGGCTTCTTCGCGGCGGTCGCGCTGGGCACGGCGGCGGTGCTGACGGTGCCTTTGATGCTGTCCCTGGAGTTGCATGGGCCGGCGGTCGCCCTGCCTTTCTTCGCGGCGGCCTGTGCGTATGGCTGGGCCTGGCTGCTCCATCCGCGCCGCGACGTCGAAGCGTACGGCACGCTGCGCGGTGCCGTCGTCGCGTTGCTGGCGTACCTGAGCTTCGGGGCGATTCTGGCGGTCTACCTGCAGTGGGTCATGCCGGCACGGCCCGGCGCACCGCCGCCCTATCGCGACGCCTTGCTCCTGATCGTGGCCTTCGTGTGGACGCCCTATCCGTGGTTTGCGCTGATCGCGGGCGGCGCCGCCGGCGATGCGAACTTGCGCAACGTCCACGCGCGCCTCGTCGCATTGGCCGCGACCGCACGCCGGGTCCGGGTCACGTGCGTGGCCGTTCTTCGGGCAGCCACTGTGCGGCTCCACCAGCGGGCCGCCGACCCGCGCGCCCATGCGGCCGTGACGATGATCGTCAGCAGTTGCCTGTTGTTCGCCGGAGGCGCGCTGGGCCTTGCGTGGCTGCGCCCGGACTCCGCATTCTCGGATGCGGGTGTCGACACGGCGCTGCGGCTGCTGCCCGGCACCGTGGCCCTGATGCTGGCCGTGGCCGGGTGGACATGCGGGCGCGTGCTGATGGCGATCGCGCCGGCCGCGTACCGTCTGCTCATCACGCTGATGGCGGCTATCGTGGCGGGTGTTGCGGCGGTCCGGTTCGCGACGGCTGTCGTCGCCTGAGCCGCTGCTGCGGCTACGCAGCAGCCGCGTGAAGCTTGACTCCGAGCGCCCGCGCGACCTTGAGGACGGTTGCGAAGCTCGGGTTGCCATCCGCACTCAGTGCCCTATAGAGGCTCTCCCTGCTAAGGCCTGCATCTTTCGCGACCTGCGTCATCCCTTTGGCGCGAGCGATGTTCCCCAGCGCCCGCGCGATACCTGCCGCGTCGTCAGGCGCTTCTTCGAGCCACGCGTCGAGATACGCCGCCATTTCTTCAGGCGTGCGCAGATGTTCGGCCACGTCATACGACGAGGTCTTCGTTCTAGACAAGTTCTTGGCAACTCTTGGCATAGCT
>DATEFR010000857.1:0-6689 GCA_035280545.1 Burkholderiaceae bacterium
GCACCGCGATCAGCCGTGCCTGCAACGCGTTCGCGTGATCGGCATGGGCTTCCAGCGTCGTCGCGGCCGCCGCCGAGGTCGCGCATCGCGAGAGCCACCTCGGCTTCGGCGACGACGCAGCGGGCGCGCGACAACGCCTCATGCGTGCCGAAGCCGCGCGCCGCGCTGCGCAGCAGCTCGCGGGCGCGCGGATGCTCGCCGAGCTGGGCCATCGCGATGCCGCGCAGCGCGAGCGCGGGTGGGTCGTCGCGCAGGCTGACACGCTTCAGTGCGCCTAGTGCATCGCCGGCAGTCAGGGCGCGCGCGGCGGCGGCGATCAGGGAGTCCATCGCCGCAGGTTACCGCGGCGGCGACGCCGCGGTCTCGTTTCACAGCCCCATGCAATTGGCGTAGTAGGTCACCGTCCCCGGCCAGTCCGAGAAGAGCCCGATCACCTTCACCTGCTTGGCCAGCACGTCCAGCGCCTTGTACATGTCGCTGTCGCGCCGGATGGCCGCGCCCGTGGGATCGAAGCCGTAGTAGCTGCCCTTGCCGGCGGCACCCTTGGTCAGGTCGACGCGCTCGAACGACCAGGAGATGATCTTCAGCCCCGCGGCGTTGATGTCCAGCGCGTACTGCGACGGCACGACCTGCCCGGCCGTGTTCACGGCCAGCAGTGCCTGGATCGGCGGCGCGATGATCTGCACGCCCGCGGCCTTCAGCGCGGCCAGCTGCGCATTCGTCTGGCGCGGGACCGGCGGGTTCGCGGTGGGATCGACCGAGTCCAGATACACCGCCTGGCGGCCGAACGCCGGCTCGTGGTGGATCCAGTACAGGATGTCGTCGAGGTTGAACGACTGCGCCCACACCTTCTTCGGGTCTATGCCCGCGGCCTTGTAGGTGTCGATCATCTTCTGCGCGTACTGCGCCTGGCCGCCGAAGACGGCCTGGATGCGCGCCGGGTCGCCGGCCTTCAGCTCGGGGGTCTGGCCGACGCCCCATTGCCTGATCAGCTCGATGTGCTCCTTCAGTGTCACGACGTTGCCGGCCGGCCGGCCGGTGTACAGGTCGGTGCGCCACGCCGGCGTGCCGCCCAGGTAGCCTTCCGGCGTGGTCGCGGCCGGGTTGCTCGCGTCCATCTTCGCCTTCAGGCTCTTGAACTCGGACAGCGTGATGTCGCTGGTGCAGCACTTGGGCGCCGGGCCGCCCTTGGTCCAGGGCACCGTGCAGGCATTGTTCAGCGGCGTCGCGACGATGTTGGTGGTCGTGTGCAGGTCGCATTCGGAGTGGCGGCACACCAGTTCGCCGTCGCGCGTGAACGTGACGTCGCATTCGATGATGCCGGCGCCCATGCGGTGCGCGGCCTCGTAGCTTTCGTGCGAGTGCTCGGGGAACTCGAGCGGCGCGCCGCGATGGCTGATCGAGAAGCGCGACGGGTAGAACGGCCCCGCTTCGCATTGCTTCAGGCGGTCCTTCAACGCACTGTCGTCCATGCCCTCGACGAGGTAGAACGGGCGCACGCCGACCTGCACGTTGAGGCGTTCGGCGCGGCCGTGGCGGTTGTTGTTGTCGTTGTCGTCGTCGCGATCGCCGGCGCAGGCCAGCGTAGCCGATGCCGAGAGGATCAGCATCGCGGCGAGGAACCGCAGGGAATTTCTCATGCTGTTGTCTCCAGTGGTCTCCAGAAGGGCGAGGCGATTGTTCGCCGCCGGCGTGGCATGTCTGTGACACGCGACGCTGCTGCCTGCCTGAGCCGGCAGGGCTGGCGGCGTTCTACTCGCCCCGCTGCCCCTCGGTCAAGGCATCGAGCTGGAACCGCCCGCTCTTGTCCACCAGCCAGACCTCGGTGTACTTGACACCGCCCATGCGCGCCGGCGCGGGCCATGGCGAGGCGCGCTGGATCATGTCGCGCACCGCTTGCACCACCTCGGGCGCATGCGACGGGACTCGGATGAGCTGCAGGTTCATCACCCGGCCTTGCGCGTCGAGCTCGGTCTCGATGACCACCACCGCATGGATCAGCGGCGGCAGCTTGCCCCGATAGATGCGGTCGGCGTAGACGGCATAGAGGTGCCGGGCGCCGTCCTGACGATAGCCCTTCGCATCGGCAGCCTCGGAAGCCTTGACCGCCGGGGCGGGTGCGACCGAGACCGCCGTGCCACCGAGATCCTGTGCCAGCGCCGCTGCGATGGCGCCTGCGACGAGCCCACTGCCGATGAGACCCAGAAGAACGTGCGTCATGGCGATACTCCTTGCTGCCTGACCTGAGTCCAGTGTGCGCCCCGGTCCATCGCGATGGCGCACCAGCAAATCGCGAATGCCTCGATCGAGGGGGACGCGAGACGCAACAGTCGACGGCGTGCGTAAGGGATGTGTGCAGGGGGTGTGTGTAGGGCCACTTCCTACCGTCGCTGCATCGCTGCGCTGACTGTCAGGGCGAGGCGTACGTCATAGAGTCACGCCTACGCTTCGCGAGCCCAGAGTCATGGGCCACACCACGAGGCAAAGCTGTCCGCATAAGCAGAGCCGCACCGAACCGCGAGTCGAGGCGCCGCCCAGATTCCTGCTCGCTTTTCGTCGGTCCGATGTGCACGCCCTCGGACCCGGCATCGATGTGTGTCCCGCACTGCCCAGTGCGGCCCAGCGTACTTCGGATCAGGCACAGGCCGGTCCGGCTCAGAGGTGGTGGTGACGGTGAAGACGCGATCCATTTGGGGCTCCCTGACCCTGCCGCTGGCGGTATTCGCCGTCGGGGCCGCGCTGTCCGTCGTCGTCGCCGCGATGGTGCGCCAGGACATCGCACGCGGAGCGCAGCAGCAGTTCGACTCGCTGGCCGCCGACGTGGCGCGCAAGGTGGAAGGCCGCTTCGACGACTACATCGCGGTGCTGACCGGCCTGCGCGCACGCTTCAACACCTCGGAGACCGTCACCCGCAGCGACTTTCGCGACTATGTCGCGGGCCTCAACCTGAAAAGCAGCTACCCCGGCTTCCTCGTTCTCAACTATGCGCCCTATGTCGTGGCGGCCGACAGGCATCGCTTCGAGGAGCAGTTCCGCCGCGATGCGAGCCTGGACGGCCGGCCCCCGGCCAACTTCTCGATCTACCCGCCCGGCGAGCGCGCCGACTACTACCCGCTGACCCTGGTCGAACCGCTGGCGGGCAACGAACAGCTGCTGGGCCGCGACCTGGGCGCAATGCCCAACCGGGGCAATGCGCTGGAGCAGGCGCGCGACAGCGGCGGGCTCGTCTCCTCCGGCCGCAAGATCGACATCAAGGGCAAACCGGCCGACATCGCGCTGGCGATGCGGCTGCCGGTGTATCGCCCGCAGATGCCGCTGGAGTCGGTCGAGCAGCGCCGCGCCGCGTACATCGGGTCGGTGGGGGCGGGCTTCCGTGTCGCCGCGATGATGCGCGACGTGATCGCGGGCGATGCTGCCGCAGCGCTGCGTCTGCGCCTGATCGATGCCGGGCCCAGCGGCGGTGCGATCGGCACGCGCGTCGAAAGCCGGTTCGTCCCGCCGGAGCCCTACACCGCGAACCAGGTGTTGTTCGACAGCGCGGACCTGCGCGCGCCCGCCGCGACGCAGAACTCGTCGCAGGCCGCCAGCGCAGCAAGCGGCCTCACGATGGGAAGAGCACCGCGCCTGGAGCGCACGCTCGGCTTCGAGCTGGGTGGCCACTCCTGGCTGGTCGAAGTCGGCGAGGACGAAAGGCAGCTCATCGGCCCGCTCAACACCGCCATGCCCTGGCTCATCGCGGCCGGCGGTCTGGCGATGAGCACGCTGCTGGCCGGCATTGTCCTCGCATTGACCACGGCACGCAGCCGTGCCGTGGTGCTGGCCACCGCGATGACCAGTCACCTGCGCGCGAGCCAGCGCCAGTTGGCCGAGGCCCAGCACCTGGCCAGCCTGGGCAGCTGGGTCCTCGATGCCCGCACCGGCATGCTGGACTGCTCCGACGAAGCACGGCGCATTTTGGGTTTCGACGCCGCCGCCGAGCGGCCGGACCTGGCGGCGCTGCTGTCCCGGGTACCGGTCGAAGAGCGCAGTGCCGTCGAAGGGCAGATGGTCGATGCGCCACGCACCGGACAGCGCAGCGAATTCGAACATCGGCTTTGCCTGCCCGACGGCACCGAGCGCTGGGTCCATGTCACGGCCCAATGGATCGAAGAGGACGGCAAGGCCTTGCTGCAAGGCGCCGTGCGCGACGACACGCTGCGCCGCCAGGACGAGCTGCGCCAGAAGCTGGAGTACGAGATCGCCAAGCTGCTGGTGGGCGAGGGCGATGCGGTGATCGTCCTCTCGAAGGTGCTGGAGGCGATCTGCATCCACCAGCGCTGGGACTGCGGCACGCTGTGGACGGTGCATGACGACAACCTGGCGCACTGCAACGCCGCCTGGCATGCCGAGACCGACGCGGCGCTGACCCAGTTCGTCCACGTCAGCCAGTCGCTGAGCTACCGCCGCGACGAAGGCCCCCTCGGTCGCGCCTGGGCGGCGGGCGATGCCGTGCGGGTCGACACGCGAATCGAGCAGCAGGACTTCACCCGCAATGCGCTGGCGGCCCAGGCCGGGCTGACCGTCGGTCTCATCGTGCCGATGGCGACGACCGGCGCGGCCGCGGCGCTCGAGTTCTTCAGCCGCAATCCGAACGCGGCCACGGCCGATGCGCTCGAGCTGCTGCGCGTGATCGCGCTGCAGATCGCCCAGTACCAGCAGCGCAAGCAGGCCGAGCACAAGCTGCGCTTCATGGCCAACCACGACGCGCTGACCGGGTTGTCCAACCGCGCGACGCTGGAGCGCGAGCTGGCCCGCGCGATCAAGCGCAGCCGGCGCACGCACAAGCGCTTCGCCGTGATGTTCGCCGACATGGACCGCTTCAAGCGCATCAACGACACGCTGGGCCACGGCGTCGGCGACGAGCTGATCAAGGCCTACGGCGAGCGCCTGTCCGCCGCCTTGCGCGAGGACGACACGGTCGCGCGCTTCGGCGGCGACGAATTCGTGCTGCTGCTCGAGAACCTCTCCGACGCCGGCGATGCCGCCCTGCTCGTCGAACGGGTGCAGGACTGCTGTGCCAGGCCGTTCGTGATCGACGGGCACGAACTGCACGTCAGCTCGAGCCTCGGCGTCAGCATCTTTCCGGAAGACGGCGACGACGCCGAGACGCTGCTGAAGAACGCCGACACCGCGATGTTCCTGGCCAAGGACACCGGCCCCGGCGGCCACCGCTTCTACGCCTCGCAGATGAACGCCCAGAGCAGCGAGCGGCTGAAGCTGGAGGCCGCACTGCGCCGGGCCCTGGAGCGCGGCGAACTGGAGATGCACTACCAGCCCAAGATGAACCTGGGCACCCAGGACATCGTCGGGGTGGAAGCGCTGATGCGCTGGCGGCACCCGGAGCTGGGCATGATTTCGCCGGCGAAGTTCATCCCGATCGCGGAAGAGACCGGCTTGATCGAGGCGATGGGCAAATGGGCGCTGGAGCGGGCCTGCAGCGACTTGCGCGCGTGGCAGCAGCGCGGCCTGTTGCCGGTGCAGATGAGCGTCAACCTGTCGCCGCGCCAGCTGAGCAGCCCCACGCTGATCGCCGACATCGATGCCGTGCTGACGCGTTCGGGCGTGGATCCGTCGCTGCTCGAGCTGGAGATCACCGAAGGCGCGATGATGACGAACCCCGAGCATGCGGCGGTGCTGCTGCAGCAGATTCGCAGCCTGGGGGTCGACCTCGCGATCGACGATTTCGGGACCGGCTACTCGTCGCTGTCGTACCTGCGGCGCTTCCCGCTGACGGCGGTGAAGATCGACCGTTCATTCATCAACGACCTCTCGCACGATGCCGATGCCCAGGCGCTCACCGACGGCATCATCACGCTGGCCCACGGCCTGCGCATGAAGGTGGTCGCCGAGGGCGTCGAGACGCCGGCGCAGGTCGCGCACCTGCGCATCCACGGCTGCGACGAGATCCAAGGCTACTGGCTGTGCAAGCCCGTGCCCGCTGACGAGCTGTGCCGGTTCTTGGCACGCCACCAGAGCAAGCAATTTGCGGCACCGATGGCGGCCTGAGCAACGGCCGTTTCGGAGCAAATCGCGGCCCGGCGCGACGCCCGGGATTTCTCGCACGATTTGGGAGTATCCATGACCCTTGCCACGATCACCACGACCACCCCGTCCCTCGATCAGACCATCGCCGCGATCCAGGCGTTCGACCTGAGCGCGATCAAATTCAAGACCACCTGCCAGGACGACGGCTACGGCTGGTCCGCCGACTACGCCGACAAGATGGAAGCCGCGTACAAGCGCTACCTGATCCTGCACGCCAAGTACCCCGGGATGACGCTTGCGCCCGAGCGCGACATCGATCGCTTCTGGCACATGCACATCCTGGACACGAGGCAGTACGCGAACGACTGCCAGGCCAGCTTCGGCCACTTCGTGCATCACTTCCCCTATCTCGGCCTGCGCGGCGAGGAGGACGCCAAGGCCCTGCAAACCGCCTTCGCGGCGACGCAGCAGCTGTATGCGCAGGAATTCGGCGAGGCGATGCCGGCGCTGCAGCGCGATGCGGCGTTCTGCTCGGTCGAGTCGACCCGAGCCCAGGCGGCGTTCTGTTCCGTCGAATCCGCTCAAGCGAAGGCGGCGTTCTGCTCCGTCGAGGCAACTCAAGCGAAGGCGGCGTTCTGCTCCATCGAGTCAACTCAAGCGAAGGC
>DATEFR010000858.1:0-5998 GCA_035280545.1 Burkholderiaceae bacterium
CGTCGCGATCGCCGAGTCGCGGCCCAAACCGGAGCCGAGGATGGTCGCGCCGCCGGGGATCGGATCGCTGACGACGACCCAGGTCATGTCGCTCTGCGCGTCGATCTCGAGGCGCACGCGCACGACGTCGCCGCGCGACCACCTGGCCTTGTCCTTCTGCTCGACCGCGGCGATGCTGCGCACGACGCTGTAGCCCGCACGGATCGGTGCCTTCAGCGGCACGGCCGCGAGGCTTTGCACGGTGAGCCACGGCTTGCCGCTGCCGTCCTGCGTGACGTTCAGCGTGCCCGCACCGGCCGGCCAGGCGAGCTGCACGAGGCCGCCGTCGGCGCTCTTGCTCCAGTCGATCGCGGCCGACTTGTCGCCGACGTTCGCGACCGTGCGGCCGGCGATCTTCGCCGACTCGAACTTCGCCGAGAACTTGTCGAGTGCAAGAGAGCCCCACAGGTTCGCGGTCGTCGTCAGCCAGGCGCCGTTGCGCTGCCGGCCGAGACTGCCGATCACCATGCGCGGCAGGTCGTCGCGCCAGCTCGGGTCGTCGAGCACCGCGAGGATCAGCTTCGCGGCGTTCGCGTCGGCGCTGTCCATCAGCCACCACCAGAAGTCGTCGTCCTCGTTGCTGAACTTCAGCGTGGTGCCGGCGTAGGTCAGGCGACCGCGCAGGATCTGGTTCGCTTCGGCGAGGCGCGCGTCGCGGTTCGGCGCGTCGGCCATGCGCTTCAGGATGTTGAGCCAGTCGATCACCGCGGCGGTCGGCCAGAGGTTGGGCGTGACGTTGATCGAACCGAGCATCGCGCCACGCGCCCGGCCGTAGCGTGCGAGCGCCTCGACGGCGGCGAGCTTGCGCACGTCCAGGTCCTTCTTCGGCGCCCAGAACTTGCGCTCGATGCGGCCTTCGACGAACGCGGTCAGTCCGTCCAGCATCGCGTCGCGCGCCGGTGCCGGCAGCTCGAAGCCGGCCTCGTGGGTCGCGGCGAGCACGTACGCGGTGAGCCGGTCGCTGCCGCGCGGCCCGTCGTCGGCACGCGGCGGGAAGTAGCTCGCGAGGCCGTCGCTGTCGAGGTACGTCGGCAAGGCGTTCGCGACCGCGGCCCACAGCTTGGCGTCCTTCAGGCCAACCGACTTCGACGTCTTCTGCTCGAGGCAGATGAACGGGTAGGTCTCGAAGTAGCGCCGCATGCCCGGCAGCGCGCCGGTCAGCCTGGGCTGCACGCCGATCGCGAGGCCGCCGCGCTTGAGGCTGCCAGACGCCGCACTCGCGGCAGCGCTTGTCGGCGCCATAGTCGACGCAATCGCCAACGCGTCAGCCGGCGCCGCGACCGGCAGCGTAACGGGGCCATCGAGTTGCTGCAGTGTCGCCTGCATCACCCGCACCGGCACGGCGGGCGATACGAGCTGCGTGACCTTGAGCCGGTCCTTGGCCGCACCGCCTCCCAGCTCTTCGGCCGACGCCTCCCAGACGATGCTGAACGCATCGGCCGGCACGTTCACGGGCCAGATCAGTTCCTTCGCGCCGCCCGCGGCGACACTGACCTCCTGCGGCGCCAGCGTGAGCGGCGTGCGCGCGATGTCGGTCCCCGATGGACTCGCGTTGACGTTCACGGTGCCCTGCAGCGCCGCGCGCACCTTCATCTCGTGCTGCGTCGTGTTGCGCACGGTCAGCAGCGCGCTGTAGCGGTCGCCATCGCGCACCAGCGGCGGCAGGCCCGAAAGCATCTGCAGGTCCTGCGTCACGCGGATGCTGGTGCTGCCGCTGCCGAACTGCTGCGCGCCGGCATCGGCGATCGCCACCAGCCGGAAGCTGGTCAGCGAGTCGTTCAGCGGCACCTCGATCGTCGCCTCGCCGTTGGCGTCGAGCGCGACGTTGGGCTTCCAGACCAGCAGCGTGTCGAACAGCTCGCGCGTGCTGCCGCGCCCGCCGCCACCGCCGGCGGCGACCGCTTTGCGGCCGTAGTGGCGCCTGCCGATGATCTCGCTCTGCGCGGTGCTGGTCTCGACGCCCCAGGCGCGCGGCTGGATCATCGTGTTCAGCAGATCCCAGGTGTCGTTGTTGCGCAGCGCGAGCAGCCCTTCGTCGACCGCGGCGAACGCGACTTCGGTGCCGGCGAGCGGCTTGCCGTCGAAGCTCACCTTGACTCTCGCGAGCGCCTTGCCGCGCACCGTGTACTGCGGTTTGTCGCTGGTCACCGCGACCTTCAGCTCATGCGCCGCGATGCCGACCTTGAGCTGCGCGACGCCCAGCTTGAACGACGGCTTGCTCAAGTCGACCATCGCGGTCGGCGCCTGGTACTCGCGCCCCTCGTACCAGAACGAACGCACCCAGTTCAGCGGCTCCTTCCAGCCCCAGGTGAAGAACGAATACCACGGCACCTCGCGGATGCGCCCGCGCAGCGCGAGCACACTGACATACACGTTCGGGCCCCAGGTCTTCTCGATCTTGAGCTCGACGGTCGGGTCGTCGCCGCGCAGCGTGACGACACGCGTATCGATGATCCCTTCGCGCTCGACCGCGACCAGCGCGGTCGCCTCGCGAAACGGCATGCGCACCTGCAGCTTCGCGGTCTCGCCGGGTTCGTAGCGCTTCTTCTCGGGCAGGATGTCGATGCGGTCGTCGTTGTCCTGCGCGAACCAGAGTTCGCCCTGCTTCGTGACCCAGACGCTGGCCGCGGCCTGCGCCGGGTTGCCGCTGGCATCCGTGCTGCTGGCGATCAGCTCGACCTGCCCGGCGGTGCTCAGCTCGGCTTCGCACAACAACAGGCCGCGGTCGTCGGTGGAACCGCTGCACAGGCTGCCGAGATCCTGGACCTCGGTGCGGTTGTCGTACGCATAGAAGCCGCCGACCATGCGCTTGCGCGTGCTGATGATCTGCGCGAGTCGCCCGCGCACCTCGATGCGCTGGCCCTTGATCGCCTTGCCCGCCGTGTCCAGCGCCAGCGCGGTGAACTTGACCTTGCCGCGGCTGCTCGCCCACGAGCCGGTGCGCACACCCAGCACGACGGCGCTGGGCCAGACGGGGATGGAGGTCGCGACGGTCTGGACCTCGCCGTTCGGGTCGTTGTAGGTGACTTCGGCGCTGATTTCGCTGGGCCGCGTCAGCTTCGGCAGGTCCTTCAGCGTGAAGCTCGCGGCCCCGTTGCGGTCGGTGGTCAGCGGCAGCTTGTCGGCGACGAGTTTGCCGTCGCGCGCCTCGGGGCTGGTCTCGCTGTCTTCGTCGCCGCCGCTGCTGCCCGGGGCCTTGCCCGGATCGCGCGGCGGCTCGAACGAGAACTCGTCGTAGCCAGCGAAAGTCGCGACACGCGTCTTCAGCAGTGCGCTCGCGCGGGCCGCGGCGTTGGCCATCGCGCCGCCCGAGTAGTAGTTCAGCTGCAGCTCGACCGGCAGCGTGCCGGGCGCCACCGCAACCGCTTTCGGGCCGGTCAGCTTCGCATCGACCAGCGGCAGGCGGAACTCCTCGACACGAAAGTTCGCGCTGGTCCAGCTGGTACGCCGCCGCTCGTTCGCGCTCTCGCGCTCCAGCACGACGTTGTAGACGCCCAGTTTCGCGGCCGCGGGGATGTTCCAGGTGTTGACCGCGCTGCGCTGCCCCGCGCTCCACTGCAGCGGCTGCACGAACTCCTGCCCGGTGCCCTCGTGCACGATCTTCAGACGCGTCGGCAAGTCCTCCGGCTTGGCGCTCGCGAGACCGTTCGAGGTCTCGCGGCGGAAGAAGTGCTTCATCGAGACCGTCTCGCCGGCGCGGAACAGGCTGCGGTCCAGCACGGTCGCGGCGCGTGCGTCGGGTTCGGCGCCGCGCCCTGTGGGCACGTTGAAGCGCCACGACTCGATGCCCTTCTGCCAGGTGCTGAAGACGAACGCGGTGTCGACGACGCCCTTCGCGTCGGGCTTGCGCGCGGTGACGAAGAGGCCGGCTTCGCCGCCGCCCTCGCCCACGCCGCAGCGGGTGTCGTCGATCTCGAATGCCTGCGCCGCACGCGCGAGACCTTGCGCGTCGGTCGTGCCGGACCACAGCGGCCGGCCGCGGCAGTCGTTGATCGTGACGGCCGCACCCTCCACCGGCTTGCCGCGGTCCAGCGTCGTGACCCAGACCAGGCTGTTCTCGCGCCCGTGCTTGACATGCACGCCGAGGTTCGTGACCAGCACGCCGGTGCGCACGTACATAGTCGCCTGCTTGTCGAGCAGCGACTGGCCCAGCCGTGCCGACTCGATCTCGACGACCTGGTAGCCCGGCTGCGTCAACGGAATGCCGACGACCTCGAACGGGCGCGGATCGCCGCCGACTAGCTGCGGCAAGTCGAGCGCACTCACGCTCGCATCGGTCTTCAACAGCGAGACCTCGCGCGTCCCGACCCGACGTTCGATGCGGCGCTTGATCGCACGGCCCTTCGCGTCGGTGTCGGATTCGGTCGTGTACCACTGACTCTCGGGCAGGCCGAGCTCGCGCGCGGGCAACTGCGCTTCGTCCCAGCGGCGCAGCTTGTTGAACCAGGCGAGGATCTCGGCATCGCTGGTCAGGCGCTTGACCCGGACCTTGCCGCTCGACGATGCAGGCCGCAGATCGCCCTGCACGTGGCGCAGCGTGACCGGCAGGAGGCCGCCCGCGTTCGCCGCATCGGCATTCAGCTCGACGACGCCGAACGGCGCCGCGGCGAACTTCGCGATCGGCGGCGCGTCGCCGGTCGCGACCTTCAGCGGGAAGCTGCCGGCGTTCGCGAGCGCGCGGCCGGCGCCATCCTTCAACGCGGCGGGCAGCACGATCGTGAAACTCGCGTTCTCGGGTAGCGGCTTCGGGAACGTGACGCTGCCGACTTCCTCGGACTTGTCGTCCTTGTCGAACGCCGGCGCGTACGCGTCGCCGCCCGCATCGGGCTTCAGGCGCACTTGCGCGGCCAGCTCGCGCGCGATCGGCGACGAGAAGCGCAAGGTCATCGGCCGGATCGGCAGGCACGGCGCGTTCGCCCGTTCGCGCTCGCAGCTGAACTCGGCGGTGAATGCCGGCCGCACCGTGTAGCGCAGGCGTTGCTCGACGCTGGTGGCGATCTTCGGGTTGGCCGCCGCGGCGATGCCGCGGCCCCAGACCAGGCGCATCGCCGCGCCGTTCGGCAGCGGCCGCTGGCACGCGAGGATCAGCATGCGCGCGACGATGGCCTTGTCGGTGACGCGGCGGGTTTTCAGCAGCTCGTCGCGCGCGGCACCCGTGATCGCGCGCACCGGGAGGCGCTCGCCGACCCCGTCGACCTCGCACCACGCGTTCGCGAGCACCGTGCTCTCGACCGCCGGGCCGCTGAGGCGCAGCAGGAAGTACTGCTCCTCCTCGATCTGCGCGCCCTCGTACGGCTGCGGCGAGACGATCGCCGGGCCGCCGGTGTTGAACGCGTATTCGGTCGTGCCGGTCAGCGGGCCGGTACCTCGGGTGCCCTCCGCCGGTTTCCAGTCGGCCTTGAGCTTCAACGTGCAGCGTGTGCCCGGCGGCAGGGGCTCGCGGAAGTCGTAGAGCCAGACCTTGTCGGTGGCCCAGCGCCCGCTGCCGACCGGCGTGACGCCCAGACAGCTGAGGCTCATCGGGTCGGGCAGCCGCAGGTCACCGAGCGGGACGACGCTGTCGGAGAACTTGACCGCGACCTGGCGCACCTGCGCGACTTCGCCCTGCGGGCTGACGCTGACGATGCTCGCGGCACGGGCCAGCTGCTGGCCTCCGAGCGCGCACAGCACGGCCGCCGTGGCCGCGACGATCCACCGTTGCATTCCGACTCCTCGCCGTTGTGTTTGGCGGCGAGAGTCTACGAAACCGCAACCACCGCGACCGCGCGCGGCGGGCTGTTTTGGCTCCCTCGCCCCGCTTGCGGGGAGAGGGCTGGGGTGAGGGGAAAGCAGCGTCGCACCCCAACGCGCCCTCACCCCAACCCTCTCCCGCAAGCGGGAGAGGGAGCCCACCGCCCCTAGCGGAATTGCTTCTGGTCGGCCAGGCTCTGCTTGCGCAGGATTTCGACGTCGCGCAGCC
>DATEFR010000859.1:0-5217 GCA_035280545.1 Burkholderiaceae bacterium
GGTCGCACCGGCGCCGGCGTCTGCGCGAACGCCGGACCGGCGACGACGATGGGCGTCGCACGCGACTGCTGCTGCGCCTCCAGCGCGATCGCGAGCGTGCCGGGGCCGGGCGGCACCGGCAGGCCGATGCGCGGCGTCGAGCGGTGCAGGTACAGGCGATGCTTCTTGTCGAGCACCGTGAACAGCGGGCTCCCGTCTTCGACCGACTCGGACGAACCCAGGAACAGCTGGCCGCCCGGCACCAGCGCGAAATGGAAGGTCTCGAGCGCGCGCGACTGCGCCTCGCGGTTCAGGTAGATCAGCAGGTTGCGGCAGGCGACCAGCTCCAGGCGCGAGAACGGCGAATCCTTCAGCACGTCGTGCACCGCGAACAGCACCATCTCGCGCAGCTCGCGCAGCTCGCGCCGCACGCGGTAGCCGCGGTGCTCCTTGACGAAGAAGCGGCGCAGCCGCTCCTCCGAGACGTCGGCCTCGATCGTGGTCGAATAGATGCCTTCGCGCGCGGCGCGGATCGCGTCCTCGTCGAGATCGGTCGCGAAGATCTGGATCTGCGGCGACGACTCGAGCGTGCGCGCATGCTCGCTGAGCATCATCGCGATCGAGTAGGCTTCCTCGCCGGTCGCGCAGGCCGGGACCCAGACGCGCAGCGCATCGCTGCTGGTCTTGTTCTGGAACAGCCGCGGCAGGTGCACCTCGAGCGCGCTGAAGCAGTTCGGGTCGCGGAAGAAGTTCGTGACGCTGATCAGCAGGTCCTGCAGCAGCGCGCCGGCTTCGCCGGGGCGCGTGCGCAGGCAATTCAGATAGCTGGGCAGATCCTCGACCGCGTTGACCTGCATGCGGCGGCCGATGCGGCGCAGGATGGTCGCGCGCTTGTAATAGGAGAAGTCGCGGCCGGTACGCGTGCGCAGGAAGGTCAGCACGTCGCGCAACGCGGCCTCGTCGGCACTGCCGGTCTGCGGCGCCGGCTGCGCCGGCTGCGGCCCGTGCTCGGGCGGCAGCTTGATCTGGTCCTCGAGCCGGAAATACGTCAGCACCCGCTCGGCCATCTGCTCGACCGGCAGCACCCAGTCGACCATCCCGGTGCCGACCGCGGCCCGCGGCATGCCGCCGTACTGCGCTTCGTCGGGATCCTGCGCGATCGTCAGCCCGCCGCGCTCCTTGATGCGCTTGATGCCGATCGCGCCGTCGCCGTCGACGCCCGACAGCACGATGGCCGCTGCGTGCGGCCCGTGCGTGTCGGCCAGCGTGCGGAAGAACAGGTCGACGGCGATGTGCGGATAGCGGCCGCGCGGCAGCTCGGACACCTGCAGATACCCGTCGATCGAACGCAGCGCCTTGCGCGGCGGGATCACGTAGACGGTGTCGGGCTCGAACCGGTGCGACTCTTGAACCTGCAGCACCTTCATCGGCGTCGCGCGCTGCAGCAGCTCAGCCAGCGTGCTCTCGTGCTCGCCCGACAGGTGCAGCACGACCACGTAAGCCAGCCCGGTGTTGGGCGGCACCGTTGCGAAGAACGCCTGCAGGGCCTGGATACCGCCCGCCGACCCGCCCAGGCCGACGACCGGCGGCCTGCCGAACTGCTCGGGCGCACCCGGCTCGCCTAGATCTTCGTCATCGACGGGGGCCGCGTCGCCATGGTCTGGCGTATCTCGGTTCTCTTCCATTTCGCCCCTCGGCACAGACTGTCGATGATGTCACATCAGGCATCCGATGCCGAGGGTTGAGCCGCAATATCTGCCTCGCGAAGCAGCTGACGCAATCGCGCCATGCTGACCGGCTTGATCAGATGAGCCTGAAAGCCGAGGGCGATCGCGTGGCGCTGCGGATCGGCGATCTGCGAGAGGCCGGTGAGCGCCGCGATGTAGAGGAATTGGCCCGGCGACTGCTGCTGCCGCAGGCGCTGCAGCACCGCGTAGCCGCTGGCGCCGGGCATCTTGATGTCCAGCAGGACGACGCGCGGCTCGAACTCGCGAGCGGCCTGCAGCGCGTCGTCCGCATCGTAGGCGGCGCGTGCCTGGTGGCCCATCGCGGCGAGCACCTGCACCAGCGAGTCGGCCGCATCGTGGTTGTCGTCGACGACCAGCACGCGGCTGATCGGCACCGGCAGCGCGGCGCGGGGTGGCGCCGCGGGAGTCGCCTTGCCGGATCCCGGCGTCTCCAGCGGCATGGTCATCGTGAACGTGCTGCCGCGCCCGAGGCCGGCGCTTTCGGCGATCAGCGTGCCGCGGTGCAGTTCGGCGACCCGGCGGGCGAGCACCAGCCCGATGCCCAGGCCGGCCGTCGCCGGCGAGCGCGGCACGTCTTCTTCCTGGACGAACATGTCGAAGATGCGCTCCAGCGCGTCGGGCGCGAGGCCGTAGCCGGTGTCGCTGACGCGGGCGATGAGGGTAGGCCCGTCCTTGCGGGCCTCGACCCGGATCTCGCCGCCCTCGGGCGTGTAGCGGATCGCGTTGCCGATCAGGTTGCCCAGCGCCTGCACGAGGCGCACCACATCGCCGCGCAGCGGCAGCTCGACGCCGGCATCGCACTCCAGCGACAGCCGCTGATGCGCGGCCGCGGCTTGCGCCCGCGCGGCTTCGACGCTGGCCGCCGCGACCTCCCGGAAATCCATCGCCTCGAGCTTCAGCGCGATCTTGCCGGTGACGATGCGCCCGACGTCGAGCAGGTCGTCGACCAGCCGCACGAGCTGCTCGGATTGGCGCGCGATGACTTTCTGGATGCGCTCCAGCTGCGGCGTCAGCGGCTCTTGCAGCGCCATCAAGGTCGCGGCATTGCAGATCGGCGTCAACGGGTTGCGCAGCTCGTGGCCCAGCATCGCGATGAACTCGTTCATGCGCCGGCTGGTCTGCTCGAGCTCCGCGAGCCGGCGCTGGCCGGTCTGGTCGCGGGTCACGGCCGCATAACCGCGCAGCGCGCCGCGGGCGTCGTGCACCGGCGTGATCACGACATGGGCCCAGAACGCCTGGCCGTCGCGGCGCAGGCGCCAGCCTTCGACCTCGCAGCGCCCGCCGTTGGACGCCGCCCGCAGCTGCGCGGCCGGCCGGCCCGCCGCCACGTCGGCCGGCGTGAAGAACATCGTGTGCTCGCGGCCCAGCACGTCGGCCTCGTCGAAGCCGTGGATCGCGCGCGCGCCGGCGTTCCAGGTCTGGATCCGACCGGCCGTGTCGAGCAGGAAGATCGCGTACTCGCGCAGCGACTCGACCAGCAGACGCAGCTGCTCCTCGCTGCGGCGCAGTGTTTCTTCGTGCTGACGCCGCTCCGTCAGGTCGCGGGTGACCTTCGCAAAGCCGATCGGCCGGCCGTCGGCATCACGCAGCGCGGTGATGACGACACTGGCCCAGAAGCGCGAGCCGTCCTTGCGGATCCGCCAGCCCTCGTCCTCGAAACGGCCGTCCCGCTCGGCGCGGCGCAACTCCTCGTCGGGCCAGCGCGCGGCGACCGCCTCGGCCGGATAGAAACGCGAAAAGTGCTGGCCGATGATCTCGTCGGCCGCATAGCCCTTGATGTTGCGCGCACCGGCGTTCCAGCTGGCGACCCGGCCGTGCCGGTCCAGCATGAAGATCGCATAGTCGCCAACCGATTCGACCAGGCGGCGGAACAGTTCATCCGCCGGCGCCGCACCATCGGCAGCCGGCGAGAGAGGCTCGGAGGGTCCGTCGTGCATGGGAGTCGGACCCGCCGGCATGACACTGCGGCGCTCAGGCGGACGGCGTGACGCGGGTCAGGGCGCCGAGCCCGAGCCCATCGGGCTGGACGCGCTCTGGTTCGAGGGCGCCGGCCCGCCGCCCGGCGCCGAGCTGCTGCCGGGCTTGTTGCAGGCTGTCATCAGGCACAGCGCCAATACCGCCGGGATCGTGGTCAGGATGAGTCGCTTGTTCATTCAAATATCTCCTTTGGTGCGCATGCGGCTGCCGCGCACGCCGGCCCGTTCTTTGGCAATCGTCGTGCCCGGGCTGCGTCATTCGATGGGCTCGGGGCCGTCTTCCAGGATCTGGTGCAACACGCCGACCTGCCGCTCGATATGCGCCGCGCTGGCCTCCAGCCGCTTCGCCTCGTCATCATGGCCGGCTCCGCGCTCGAGGTCTGCAAGCTGGTGCAACAGCAGCGTGCGTTCCTGCATCGCCCGTAACGCGCTCCAGCCGGCTTGATCGGACGACTCCGTCATCGCCGATTGCAGCGTCCGCGCCGTGAACGCGTGCCCGGTGTGGCAGCGGAAGCGCGTTGGCCGGGAATCGAGGATCTGCCAGAGCGCCCCCTGGCATTCGGGACAGACATAGGTCGACGGGCGCGCGATCTCGTTCAGGACTGCCATCGGATTGCCTCGGTGCATGGCCAGCTTGGTCTCGGCGAGCGCGGGGCCGGCGACCGGCGGCGCCGGCGCCGGCGCGACATCGCGCGCGGCGAGCGAGATCAACAGCATGGGCATCAGCGCCAGCGGCACGACGTGGTCGACCTCGACATGGCGGATCGCGCTGCGCGGCATGCTGGGCTCGTCGGCGTCCTCCGGGTCCTGGACCACCGTGATGCCGCCGCGGCGCTTGATTTCCTGCAGGCCGACCGTGCCGTCGTCGAGCCGCCCGGTCAGCACGACGCCGATCACGCCCGGCCCGTGCGCCAGCGCCGCCGAACGGAACAGCGGATCGATCGCCGGGCGTGCCAGGTTCTCGCGCGGGCCGCGATTCAGCACGATCGCCCCATCGGCGACCAGCATGTGGTGGTCGGGCGGCGCGACGCGTATCGTGCCCGGCTTGAGCCGCTCGCCGTCGATCGCATGCGCGGCGTCGCGCCGGCTGCGCGCCGCGAGCAATTGCGGCAGCACGCTCTGGTGCGTCCCGATGTGCTGCACGATCAAGAGCGGCGCCGCGAACTCGAACGGCAGCTCGCTCACCAGCCGCATCAAGGCCGGCACCCCGCCCGCGGACGCGCCGATGACGATGAGGCGTTGCTCAGGCCTCATGGCCAGCGGGCTCGCGCCGACCGGCGGGCCCATGATGACAGCGGGTTCATGACATGACGCCGGCAATCCGCGTGCCCCGATGCCGGCGTTTACGTAGTTCCCACAGCGCGCGCGGCACCCGCCTTCCTAGACTGCCCGCACCCGCGCCGGGATGACCGCGCCGCGACTGGGCCGTGGCAGAGTAGCGGGGGCGGCCTGGTGCGCGACTCGCGCATCCGCCGCCGGGTTGTATCCGCCATGAACCGCACGCCGCCGGAAGC
>DATEFR010000860.1:0-3157 GCA_035280545.1 Burkholderiaceae bacterium
CATCGCCTATGTCACGAAGGGCGGCGGGCGCTTCACGCTGCGCGTGGCCGATGCCGACGGCGAAGGCGGGCAGGTCGCGCTGAACAGCGCCGAGCCCATCATCTCGCCGGCCTGGTCGCCCGATGGCAAGTCGCTCGCGTACGTGTCGTTCGAGAGCCAGAAGGCGGTGGTCTACACGCAGGACACCGCGACCGGCGCGCGCCGCGCGATCGCGAACTTTCGCGGCTCGAACAGCGCCCCGGCCTGGTCGCCCGACGGGCAGACGCTCGCGGTCACGCTGTCGCGCGACGGCGGCTCGCAGCTCTACCTGATCGGCCGCGAAGGCGGCAGCCCGCGCCGCCTGACGACCAGCAACGCGATCGACACCGAGCCGGCGTTTTCGCCCGACGGCAAGTCGATCTACTTCGTCAGCGACCGCGGCGGCGGTCCGCAGATCTACCGGATCTCGACCGGCGGCGGCAACGTCGAGCGCGTCACGTTCGGCGGCAGCTACAACATCAGCCCGGCGATCAGCCCCGACGGCCGCACGCTCGCGTACATCTCGCGCCAAGGCGGCGCGTTCAAGCTGTACACGATGGACCTCGCCACGCCCGGTGCGCAGCCGCAGGCGCTGACCGACAGCAGCGACGACGAGAGCCCGAGCTTCGCGCCGAACGGCAAGCTGATCATCTACGCGTCGCGCGCGCAGGGCCGCGACGTGTTGATGACCACCACCCTGGATGGCAAGATCAAGGCACGCCTGGTGTCGTCGACCGCCGACGTGCGCGAGCCGGTCTGGGGCCCGTACGGGCGCTGACGTCGCGACTAGCCGCGTTGGGGCGGCCACGACAGACATTCTTGTTCGAGGAGCTAGTGAGATGAAGATGAAGACGACAATGCAACGCCAAGGCATGACGGCGCTGCTGGTGGCCCTGGGCGCGCTGACGATGGCCGGCTGCTCGAGCGTCAAGCTCGACAGCGACGTGCCGGTCGAGACCCGCACGCCGACCACCGTGGGCTCGGGCAGCGGTGCCGGCACGTCGGGGGCCGGTCAGAGCGGCGTGAAGTCTGTCGACCTGGCGAAGGACGCGAACGCGGCCGCCGGCAAGATCGTGTACTTCGATTTCGACAGCTACGTCGTGAAGGACGAGTACCGGCCGCTGATCGACAGCTACGCGAAGACCCTGGCTGCCGATCGCAAGAAGCACGTGGTCGTCGAAGGGCACACCGACGAGCGCGGCGGCCGCGAGTACAACCTCGCGCTGGGCCAGAAGCGTGCCGAGGCCGTGACCAAGGCACTCGCGCTGCTCGGCGCGACCGACGCGCAGCTCGAGGCGGTGAGCTACGGCAAGGAGCGACCGGCGGCGCAAGGCAGCGACGAAGCGGCCTGGGCGAAGAACCGCCGTGCCGAGCTGGTCAACCGTTGAAGGACGTCACATCATGATCCGCAGCATCCGGCTCGCCCGACTCGCCGCGACGGCCGGGCTGGCATTGGCCGCGCTGGCCGCCGGCCCCAGCGCGCATGCCGGCCTGTTCGACGACGACGAGGCGCGGCGCGCGATCCTCGACATTCGCCAGCGCATCGACCAGAACAACAAGACGCAGACCGACGCGAACGCGCGGCTCGCCGAGCAGGTCGAGCAGCTTCGGCGCAGCGTGCTGGACCTGAACAACCAGCTCGAGCAGTTGCGTGCCGAGAACGCGAGGCTGCGCGGGACCGACGAGCAGCTCGCGCGTGACCTCTCCGAGCTGCAGCGCAAGCAGAAGGACATCCAGTCGGGCGTCGACGACCGCATCCGCCGCTTCGAGCCGCAGAAGGTCACGCTGGACGGCAAGGAGTTCAGCGCCGAGCCCGAAGAGAAGAAGCAGTACGACGACGCGATGGAAGCGCTGCGCCGCAGCGACTACCAGGCCACCGCGAACGGCCTGAGCACGCTGCGCAAGCGCTGGCCTTCGAGCGGCTATACCGAGTCGGCACTGTTCTGGCTCGGCAATGCGCAATACGGCCTGCGCCAGTACCGCGATGCGATCACGTCGTTCCGCTCGCTGATCTCGAGCAATCCCGAGAGCCCGAAGGCACCCGAGGCCTTGCTCGCAGTCGCGAACTGCCAGGCCGAGCTGAAGGACACGAAGTCGGCGCGGCGCACGATAGAAGAGCTGCTGAAGACCTATCCGAAGTCGGAAGCGGCCGCCGCTGGCCGCGAGCGACTGGCTTCATTGAAGTAGCGCGCCGCCGAGGCGCGACGGCGGCCGCCTAAAATCGCGGCATGCAAGAGATCGATCCGAACGTGTTGGCCACGCCGGTGCTGTGGGCCGCCTTCGGGCTCTCGGCGCTGTTCGGCGCGATCGCGCAGCGCACGCACTTCTGCACGATGGGCGCGGTCGCCGACATCGTCAACATCGGCGACTGGGCCCGCATGCGCATGTGGGTGCTGGCGATCGGCGTCGCGATGCTGGCGTTCAATGCGATGGTGGCGCTGGGCTGGCTGGATGCAGGCAGAAGCATCTACGCCGGGCCGAAATTCATCTGGCTCTCGGCGCTCGTCGGCGGGGCGATGTTCGGCTTCGGCATGGTGCTCGCGTCGGGCTGCGGCAGCAAGACGCTGGTGCGCATCGGCGGCGGCAATCTGAAGTCGCTGATCGTGTTCGTCGTGCTCGGCGTCGCTGCGTTCGCGACGCTGAAGGGCATCACTGCGGTGGCGCGCGTCGCGACGGTCGACAGTGTCGCGCTGACGTTCGCGGGCGGACAGGATCTGCCCACCCTGCTTGCACAGCCCACCGGCATCGCGAAGGCGCGCCTCGCGCTGCTGCTCGGCGGCGCGATCGGCGCGGCGCTGCTCGTCTGGTCGCTCGCGCGGGCCGAGGGTCGCAGTGCCGACAATCTGCTGGGCGGCCTCGGCATCGGCGCGGTTGTCGCGGCGGTGTGGTGGGTTTCGGGCGTGCTGGGCTACGTCGCCGAGGACCCGAACACCTTGCAGGAGGTTTTCGTCGCCACGAACTCGCAACGCATGGAGTCGCTGAGCTTCGTCGCGCCGATCGCGTATGCGCTGGATTGGCTGATGTTCTACAGCGACGTGAACAAGAAGCTGACGATCGGCATCGTCTCGACCGTCGGCGTCGTCGTCGGCTCGGCTGCGGTCGCGATCGCGATGCGGCGCTTTCGCTGGGAAGGCTTTCG
>DATEFR010000861.1:0-9183 GCA_035280545.1 Burkholderiaceae bacterium
GTGCCGATCTTCCTGCCGCTGCTCGCGCACTTCCAGATCGACCCGCTGCTGTTCGGCACGCTGGTGTTCGTGAACCTGCAGGCGGCGTTCCTGTCGCCGCCGGTCGCGATGTCGGCCTTCTACCTGAAGGGCGTGTCGCCGTCGCACGTCACGCTGAACCAGATCTTCGCGGGGATGATGCCGTACATGGCGATCGTCATCCTGTGCATGGTGCTGATGTACTTCTGGCCGTCGCTGACGCTGTGGCTGCCGAAGTACCTGTACGGGTGAACGGTCAGCCCACGGCCGCTCATCATCAGAGCGTCGTCCACCCGTTCGTCACGGCGATCTTCAGCAGCTCGCTCGCGGAGTCGACGCCCAGCTTGCGGCGCAGGCTCAGGCGGTGCGTCTCGACCGTGCGCACGCTGATGTCCAACTGCTGCGCGACTCCCTTGTTGCTGCGGCCGTGCGCGAGCAGCAGCAGGATCTCGTGCTCGCGCGTCGTCAGCTGCGGGGCGGCGGCGTCGCCCGTCATGCTCATCAACGGCAGCTGGGCGCTGAAGTAGCTGCCGCCGGACCAGACCGCATCGATCGCGGCGATGATGTCCTCGGTCGGCGACTCCTTCAGCACGTAGCCGCGCGCGCCCGCGCGGATCGCGCTGCGCACGTACTCGCGGTTGTCGTACATGCTCAGCATCAGCACGCGGATGGCCGGGTGGCGCTGGCGCAGCGCCTGCGCGAGCTCGATGCCGTTCATCCCGCGCATGCCGACGTCGACCAGCATCAGGTCGGGCGCAAGCGCCGTGGCGAGCTCCAGCGCATCGTCCGCGCTCGCCGCCTCGCCGACTACCTGCAGCCCCGGCACGACCGCGAGCCGCGCGCGCAGGCCTTCGCGCACCAGCGGGTGGTCGTCGACGATCATCAGCCGCACGACCGCGGTCGCGCCGTTCCCCGTGCCCCGGGTCATGCGAGGCCCGCCAACGGAAAACTCGCGATCAGCGACGTGAAGCCCGGCTGGGAGACGAGCTGGAACGTGCCGCCGTTGCGCTCGACCCGCTCGCGCATGTTGGTCAGCCCGATCCCGCGGTCCTTGCTCTTCTCGACATGCTGCACGTCGAAGCCGCGGCCGTCGTCGGTGATGCGCAAGGTCAGCTTCTCGTCGTGCTCGTCGAGGCGGATGTCGATGCGGCTGGCGCGCGCATGGCGCTCGACGTTGCGCAGCGCCTCCTGCGCAACGCGGAACAGCGTGACCGCCTGCAGCTCGGGCAGCCGCTCCTCGCGCACCTGCTGCTTCACGTCCACCTGCATGCCGCTGCGCCGCGCGAGCTCCTCGCCGATGTGCTCGAGCGCGGTGGGCAGGCCCAGGTCGTCGAGCAGCGCCGGGCGCAGGTCGTGCGAGATGCGCCGGACTTCGCCGATCGCGGTGGACAGCGCCGCGATCTCCTTGTCGATCGCGGTCACCGGCTCGTCACCCGGGTGCGCGAGCCGGTGCGCGAGCACTTCGAACTGGTACTTGGTCGAGACCAGCAGTTGCCCGATGTGGTCGTGCAGTTCGCGCGAGACCCGCGAACGCTCCTCTTCCTGCGAGGTCACGACGCGGTGCGCGAGCGCCTCCAGCTTGCGGTCGGCGACGCGCTGGTCGCTGATGTTGAGCACCAGGCCGCCGGCGAAGATCGCCAGCGCCGCCAGCACGCCGACGGTGGCCATGCCCATCAGCGTCTGGCGCACGCTGGCGAGCAGGTTGCCGCGCATGCGCGCGGCCGCGGCGTCCACGTCATCGAGGTAGATGCCGGTGCCCAGCATCCAGCCCCAGCGCGACAGCTCGACCGAGTAGCCGAGCTTGGGCGTGGTCTTGCCGCTCGACGGCTTGGGCCAGAGGTAACGCTGGAAGCCGCCGCCCTCTTTCGCGCGCGCGATCAGCTCGCGGATCACGTAGGTGCCTTCCGTGTCGTGCATGTCCCACAGGCTGGTACCGATCAGATCGGGCTGGCGCGGGTGCACGAGATTCAGCCCGTCGGTCGTGTAGACGAAGAAGTAGCCGTCGTCGCCGTAGTTCATGCTCGAGAGGATGGCCTTGGCCTGCTCCTTCGCCGCCTCGTCGTCGCGGCCGGCGCCGTACAGATGGTTGATCGAGGTCAGCGCGAGCGCGATGTAGTTGCGCAGCTCGTCGCGCTTGGTGGTCAGCAGCGTGTCCTCCAGCAGCTGGGACTGCTGGCGCTCCAGGCGCTGTGTTTCCAGCACCAGCAGGCCGCCGATCGCGACGACCGCCAGCATCAGCGGCGCGACGGCCAGCCACAGGATCTTCGCTTTCAGTTTCATCGGTCGCATGGTGACGGCATCCGCGGACCCTCGATTATGGTTTTCCCGTAGGCAGTACTACGCAGCCAGCCTCCGCAGACGTCCGCATGTCCGCGCAAGCCTCGGCCCAAGACAATTGTGTCGCTTTGCAATCGGCGCGCCGGCGGGTGGATGCCACCCCACGAGACAGCGGCGTGCTTCTTCCACTGGAGAACCCACTCGATGGCACGACTCACCCGACTCACCCTCGCCCTGGCCGCCGCGTCGCTCGCCAGCACGCTGGCGTTCGCCGCCGACCCGATCAAGATCGGCGTGGACGGTCCGTTCACCGGCGGCTCGTCGTCGATGGGCGTCAGCATGCGCGACGGCGTGCGCCTCGCGGTCGACGAGATCAACAAGGCCGGCGGCGTGCTGGGCCGTCCGCTGCAGGTGGTCGAGCGCGACGACGAGGCGAAGAACGAACGCGGCGTGCAGATCGCGCAGGAGTTCGTCAACAAGGAGAAGGTGGTCGCGGTCGTCGGCTACATCAACACCGGCGTCGCACTCGCGTCGCAGCGCTTCCTGCAGGACGCGAAGATCCCGGTGATGAACAACGTCGCGACCGGCTCCATCGTCACGCACCAGTTCGACGACCAGCCCGACAACTACATCTTCCGCAACGCGGCGCACGACAGCATCCAGGCCCCGATGATCGTCGAGGAGGCGATCACGCGGCGCAACTTCAAGAAGGTCGCGATCCTCGCCGACTCGACCAACTACGGCCAGCTCGGCCGCCAGGACCTGGAGAAGGCGCTGGAGCTCAAGGGCATCAAGCCGGTCGCGGTCGAGAAGTTCAACATCAAGGATGTCGACATGACCGCCCAGCTGCTGAAGGCCAAGGAGGCCGGCGCCGAGGCGATCCTGACCTACGGCATCGGCCCCGAGCTCGCGCAGATCGCCAACGGCATGACCAAGCTCGGCTGGAAGGTGCCGATGATCGGCTCGTGGACGCTGTCGATGGCCAACTACATCGACAACGCCGGCCCCGGCGGCGAAGGCGCGCGCATGCCGCAGACCTTCATCCAGGAGCCGACCACGCCGAAGCGCCAGTCGTTCATCGTCAGCTACCTGAAGACCTTCAACCCGAAGAACAGCCGCATCGACTCGCCGGTGTCGGCCGCTCAAGGGTATGACTCGATCTACCTGCTCGCCGCGGCGATCAAGCAGGCCGGCTCGACCGAAGGGCCCAAGGTCAAGGCCGCGCTCGAAGACCTGAAGTCGCCGGTCGAAGGCGTCGTGACGACCTACAACAAGCCGTTCGCGAAGGGCGACCACGAGGCGATCACCGCGAACATCCCGGTGTTCGGCGAGGTCAAGGGCCAGCGCGTGATCTACGCGTATCCGGATGACCAGAAGAAGGCTTCCGAGGTGCGCGTGAAAGACGTCAACGCCAAGGGCGCGCTGACGGTCTCGAAGAAGAAGTAACCCGGCACGACCCGACTCCTCCGTTTCGCACAGCACGTCACGGCTGTGCCTGCGGAGGATCGGCGTGCCCGCCGTTGGAGGGCGCATGCAGATCCTCACCCAACTCATCTACAGCGGCATCGCGCTCGGGATGATCTACGCGGTCATCGCGTTCGGCTATCAGCTGACATTCGCGACGTCCGACACGCTGAACTTCGGCCAGGGCGAAGCGCTGATGCTCGGCGCGCTGGTCGGCCTCACGCTGGTCAACGCCGGCGTCAACTACTGGCTGATGATTCCCATCGTCTGCCTGTTCGGCGCGTTCCAGGGCGCGGTGGTCGAGCGCATCGGCGTGCGCCCGGCGATCAAGATCAAGAGCGAGTTCGGCTGGATCATGTCGACGATCGCGCTGGGCATCATCTTCAAGAACGTCGCCGAGAACGTCTGGGGCCGCGACGACCTGCGCTTCCCGTCGCCGCTGCCCGAGTCGCCGATCAAGCTGCTGGGCGCGAACGTGCTGCCGATGGAGATCCTCGTCGTCGTGGGTGCGCTCGCGATGATGCTGGCGGTCGAGCTGTTCAACCGCCGCTCGATCTACGGCAAGGCCGTGGTCGCGACCTTCAACGATCGCGACGCGGCCAAGCTGATGGGCATCAACACCGGGCTCGTGATCACGTTCTCGTACGCGCTGTCGTCGCTGACCGCAGCGTTCGCCGGCGTGCTGATCGCCCCGCTGACGCTGACCGGCGCGACGATGGGCGCGGTGCTGGGGCTGAAGGCGTTCGCGGTCGCGATCATCGGCGGCCTGACCAGCGGGATGGGCATCGTCGTCGGCGGGATCATCCTCGGCATCGCCGAGACGACGACGGGTTTCTACATCAGCACCGGCTACAAGGACGTGCCGGGCCTCGTGCTGCTGCTGATCGTGCTGGCCGTACGGCCGGCCGGCCTCTTCGGCAAGACCGCGATCAAGAAAGTCTGAAGCGATGAACCGTCGTGATCTGTTGCTGGCCATCGTCGGCATCGCCGCGCTGGCGCTCTTCCCCGTCGCGGTCGAGAACCCGTACTACCTGCACCTGCTGGAGACGATCGCGATCTACGCGATCCTGCTGTTCGGGCTGGATATCGTCGTCGGCTACACCGGGCAGGTGTCGCTGGGCCATGCCGGGCTGTTCGGCATCGGCGCGTATACCGCGGGCGTGCTGGTCACCAAGCTCGGCACGCCGCTGCTGGTCACGCTGATCGCGTCGATCGGCATCACCGCGGTGTTCGGCGCGGTGCTCGCGCTGCCGGCGCTGCGCGTCTCGGGGCCGTACCTCGCGATGGTGACGCTCGCGTTCGGCACCATCATCCAGATCCTGATCAACGAGATGACCTTCCTGACCGAAGGCCCGCTCGGCATCAAGCTGAACAAGCCCAGCCTGCTCGGCATCAAGCTGGACGAGCGCGAGTTCTATTGGCTGGTCGCGGCACTGATGGTGCTGTCGCTGATCGTCGTGCACCGCGTGCTGCGCTCGCACCTGGGGCGCGCGTTCGAGGCGCTGCGCGGCAGCCCGATCGCCTCCGACTGCATGGGCGTCTCGGTCTACCGCTACAAGGTCTACGCGTTCGTGATCAGCGCGGGCTTCGCGGGGCTGGCCGGCGCGCTGTACTCGTTCTCCGAGCAGTACATCTCGCCGAACACCTACAACTTCGAGCTGACCGTGCTGTTCCTGCTGGGCATCATCATGGGCGGGCGCAAGAGCCGCATCGGCGCGTTGCTGGGTGCGGCCATCATCGTGCTGCTGCCCAAGCTGCTCGACGACATCGAGATGTTCCGCTATGTCTCGGTCGCGCTGGCCGCCGCGGTGCTGGTCAGCGCCGCGGTCGCGGTCAAGCGCGGCAAGGCGAGCGTCCAGCAGATGCTGGTGCCGGCGGTCGGCTCCGTTGCGCTGGCGGCGCTGTCGTTCCGCCTCGAGACCATGACCGACTGGCGGCTCTCGATCTTCGGCGTGATCACGCTGTTCGTCGTGTACTACCTGCAGGACGGCATCGTCGGCTTCGCACGCCAGGCGCTGAACCTGCAGCGTCCCGAGGTGCCCGCCGAGAAGTTCGATGCCGCGGGCAAGGGGCCGGCCGATGCGGTTGCCACCGCAGCCTCGAACCCGGCCCATGCCGAGCTGCTGCAGGCCTCCGGCGTGCTGATGCAGTTCGGCGGGCTGAAGGCGCTGAACAACGTCGACCTGGTCGTCAAGCGCGGCACCATCCACGGGCTGATCGGCCCGAACGGCTCGGGCAAGAGCACGATGATGAACGTGCTGACGGGCATTTACGTGCCGACCGCCGGCGCGATCTCGTTCGCCGGCAACTCGCTGGTCGGGCGCACGTCCTCGGGCATCGCGCTGTCGGGCATCGCGCGCACGTTCCAGAACGTGCAGCTGTTCGGCGAGATGACGGCGCTGCAGAACGTGCAGGTCGGGCTGCACCACTCGTTCGCGAGCAACCTGTTCGACGTGGCCGTGCACACGCCGCGCTACCGGCGCGAGCGCGATGCCGCGGCGGCGCGCGCGCTGGGGCTGCTGCAGTTCGTGGGCCTGCGCGACCTCGCGTTCGAGGAGGCGCGCAACCTGCCCTACGGCAAGCAGCGGCTGCTCGAGATCGCCCGCGCGCTGGCGCTGGACCCGCAGCTCTTGCTGCTCGACGAGCCGGCCGCCGGGCTGACCTCGCCGGACATCAAGGAGCTGATCACCATCATCCGCAAGATCCGCGACCACGGCATCACCGTGATCCTGATCGAGCACCACATGGACGTGGTGATGAGCATGTGCGACACCGTCTCGGTACTGGACTTCGGGCAGAAGATCGCCGAGGGCGTGCCGGCGCAGGTACAGGCCGACGAGAAGGTCGTCGAGGCCTACCTCGGCGGCCAGGCCGCCTGATGAGCGTGCAGAGGAAAGACCCAAGATGCTGACCATCCAGAATCTGCACGCCGGCTACGGCAAGGTCCAGGTGCTGCACGGGATCTCGATCGAGGTTCCGCAAGGCAAGGTCGTCACGCTGATCGGCAGCAACGGCGCCGGCAAGACGACGACGATGCGCGCGGTCTCCGGGATGATCGCGCCCTCCTCCGGCGAGATCACGCTGAACGGCAAGCGCATCACCGGGCTCGAGTCGTACCACATCGCCAAGCTCGGGCTCGCGCACTCGCCCGAAGGCCGGCGCGTGTTCGCGACGATGAGCGTGACCGACAACCTGATGCTGGGCGCCTTCCCGCGCCTGACCGGCAGCCGGCCCAAGGGCGACGTCGCGGCCGATCTCGATCGCGCGTTCGCGCTGTTCCCGCGCCTGAAGGAGCGCCGGCTGCAACTCGCCGGCACGCTCTCCGGCGGCGAGCAGCAGATGCTCGCGATGGCGCGCGCGATCATGCTGAACCCCGAAGTCGTGCTGCTCGACGAGCCGTCGATGGGGCTCGCGCCCATCCTGGTCAACGAGGTGTTCAAGATCATCGCGCAGCTGAAGGAAAGCGGCGTGACGATGCTGCTGGTCGAGCAGTTCGCGGCAGCCGCGCTGGGCGTGGCCGACTACGGCTATGTGCTCGAGAACGGCCGGATCTCGGTGCACGGCCCGGCGGAGAAGCTGCGTGACGACCCGGCCGTGAAAGCGGCCTACCTCGGCGGCTCGCACTGAGCGGCGATCGCCTCGCGCAGCTTGAAACGCATGATCTTTCCGGAGCCGGTGCGCGGTATCGCCGTCACGACCCGCACCGACACGGGCACCTTGTAGGCAGACAGCCGCGTGGCGCAGTGCTCGCGCACCGCCTCGCCGTCGATGCGATGGCCTTCGCGCGGCACGACGCACACGATGGGCACCTCGCCCAGATGCGGATGGGCCACGCCCAGCGCGGCGCAGTCGAGGATGTGCGGATGCGACAGCACCGCCTCTTCGATCTCGGCCGGCGCGATGTTCTGGCCGCCCCGGATGATCAGTTCCTTCAGGCGGCCGGTGATCGTCAGGAAGCCGTTGGCATCGCTGCGCGCGAGATCGCCGGTGCGGTACCAGCCGCCGGACAAGGCCGCAGCGGTCTCCTGCGGCATGTTGAAGTAGCCCTGCATCAGGTTCGGCCCGCGGACGATGAGCTCACCCTCCGCCCCGGCGGCCGCATCGTGGCCGTCGATGTCGACGATGCGCGTCGCGAGCCCGGGCAGCGGCAGCCCGCACGAGCCCATGACGCGCGGCGCGCCGGGCCAGTTCATCGTGACCATGGTCGAGGTCTCGGTGATGCCGTAGCCGTCCAGCAGCGGCACCTCGAAGGCAGACTCGAAGTCGCGATTCAGCGCGGCCGGCAGGATGGCCCCGGCCGAGATGAAGTGGCGAACGCCCGGCGCCGCGGCGCCGCCGGCGCCACTGGCGTCACTGGCGTCACTGGCACTGCGACTGGCCTCGAGCAGGTAGTGGAACATCGTCGGAACGCCCGGCATCAGCGTGTACCGGCCGCTGCGCAAACGGCTCGCGACCTCCTCGGTCGAGAACCGCTCGAGCAGGACCGCGCTGGCCCCCACCGCCAGCACGCTCAGCACGCAGAGGTTCAACGCGTAGGAGTGAAACAGCGGCAGCGGCGCCAGCATCACGTCCTCGCCGCAGAAGCCGGCGATCGGCGCCCAGCAGGCGGCCGTGACCCACAGCATGCTGTGCAGCGACAGCATCACACCCTTGGCACGGCCGGTGGTGCCGGAGGTGTAGACCAGGAACGATGTCGCGTCGATGTCCGCCGGATCCCGCGGCGACGAAGCCGCGGCGCTGTTCGCGAGATGCGACAGCGACAGCCGTTGCGCCGGCACCTCGCGGCCGGCGACCACCACATGCCGCAGCGCGGGCAGCTCCTCGCGCAGCCGCTCGACGAGCGGCAGATGCCGTGTCGACACGACGATGGCCTTGCAGCGGGCATCGGCCAGCCGGTAGCGGATCTCCGCTTCGACCGCCTCGTGGCTGATGGGCACGCTCACGCAAGCCGCGCGCGCGATCGACACGCACGCCAGCACCCAATCGACCGAGTTGGGCAGCAGGATGGCCACCGCGTCGCCCGGCTCCAGGCCACGGTCCTGGAGCTGGCCGGCCAGGGACGCGCTCAAGGCCTCGAGCTGGCCGTACGTCACGGCCGCGCCGGATGTGTCCTCGAACGCCAGCTTCTGCGGCCGTGCGCTCGCATGGCGCCTCAGCAGCTCGCCGACGGGGGCGATGAGATCGGTGCGAATCATCGTCTTGTCTCCTTGCTGCGCCGGGGCGCGCCGCGGCGTTCTCGGCTGGGTCGCTCACACCATGCTGAAGCCGCCGCTGATGCTGATGACCTGCCCGGTGATCCAGCCGCCCGCGTCGGATGCCAGCAGCACGGCCATCGGCGCCACATCGGCAGGCTGGCCCAGCCGGCGCAGCGGATACAGCCTGGTGAGCTTGTCGCGGTTGGCCGCCACGAACTCGGGGTCGTGG
>DATEFR010000862.1:0-3081 GCA_035280545.1 Burkholderiaceae bacterium
GGTCGAGCACAACATGAGCGTGGTGGCTAGCATCGCCGACACGATCACCGTGCTGCAGCGCGGTGCGACGCTGGCCGAAGGGCCGTATGCCGAGGTCTCGAAGAACCCGGCCGTGATCGAGGCCTACATGGGCAGCGCGAACACCGAGCTGAAGGGAGCCCACTGAGATGGCCGCGCCTTTTCTCGAAGTGAAGGACCTGCAGGGCTGGTACGGCGAGTCGCACGTGCTGCATGGCGTGAACTTCCGCGTCGACGAGGGCGAGGTCGTGACCCTGCTCGGCCGCAACGGCGCCGGCCGCACCAGCACGCTGCGCGCGATCATGGGGCTGATCGGCCGCCGCTCGGGCTCGATCAAGGTGCGCGGCAACGAGACCGTCGGCCTCGCGCCGCACCGGATCGCGCGCCTGGGCATAGGCTACTGTCCGGAAGAGCGCGGCATCTTCTCGAGCCTGTCGGCGCAGGAGAACCTGATGCTGCCGCCGACGCTCTCGGCCGGCGGCATGAGCGTCGAGCAGATCTACGCGATGTTCCCGAACCTGCGCGAGCGCGCGAGCAGCCAGGGTACGCGGCTGTCGGGCGGCGAGCAGCAGATGCTCGCGGTCGCGCGGATTCTGCGCACCGGCGCGAAACTTTTGCTGCTCGATGAAATCTCCGAAGGCTTGGCGCCGGTGATCGTGCAGAAGCTCGCCGAAATGGTCGTCAGCCTGCGCCGGCAGGGTTACACGATCGTGATGGTCGAGCAGAACTTCGTGTTCGCCGCGCCGCTGGCCGACCGCTTCATGGTGATGGAGCACGGCCAGGTGATCCAGGAATTCACCCAGGCCGAGCTGCCGTCGCGCATGGAGCGGCTGCACGAGTACCTCGGTGTCTGATGTCTCGTCCCACACAAACTTCCACCCGGAGACTTTGACGATGATGAAACTCAACAAACTCGCCGCCGCGTGCGCCGTCGCCGCCGCCGCGCTGTTCGGCACGAATGCCGCGCAGGCGCAGATCTCGGGCGACGTGATCCGCATCGGCTTCATCACCGACCTGTCGGGCCTGTACGCCGACATCGACGGCCCGGCCGGCGGCGAGGCGATCAAGATGGCGGTGGCCGACCTCGGCGGCGCGATCGCCGGCAAGAAGGTCGAGGTGCTGGTCGCCGACCACCAGAACAAGGCCGACGTCGCCGGCGCGAAGGCGCGCGAATGGTTCGACACGCAAGGCGTGGACATCCTGATCGGCGGCACCAACTCCGGCACCAGTCTCGCGATGGCCAAGGTGGCGCAGGAGAAGAAGAAGCTGTTCATCGCCGTCGGCGCGGCGACCTCGGCGCTGACCAACGAGCAATGCTCGCCGTACACGGTGCACTGGGCCTACGACACGACGGCCCTCGCCAAGGGCACCGGCAACGCGGTCGTGAAGGCCGGCGGCAAGAGCTGGTACTTCCTGACGGCCGACTACGCGTTCGGCTCGCAGCTGCAGAACGACACCTCGGCGGTGGTCAAGGCCGCCGGCGGCAACGTGGTCGGCTCGGTGCGGCACCCGCTGTCGGCCAGCGACTTCTCGTCGTTCCTGCTGCAGGCGCAATCGAGCAAGGCACAGATCCTCGGCCTGGCCAACGCGGGCGGCGACACGATCAACAGCATCAAGGCCGCGAACGAGTTCGGCATCACGAAGACGATGAAGCTCGCCGGGCTGCTGATGTTCATCAACGACGTGCACTCGCTGGGCCTGAAGGCCACGCAGGGCATGTACCTGACCGACAGCTGGTACTGGAACCGCGACCCCGAGGCGCGCGCCTGGAGCCGCAAGTTCTTCGAGAAGTTCAAGCGCATGCCGTCGTCGCTGCAGGCGGGCGACTACTCGGCGGCGCTGCAGTACCTGACCGCCGTGAAGGCGATCGGCAGCGACGACCCGGACAAGGTGCTCGCGCAGATGAAGAAGACCAAGATCAACGACGTCTTCACGAAGGGCGGCTGGATCCGCGAGGACGGCAGCATGATCCACGACATGTACCTGATGCAGGTCAAGTCGCCCGACAAGTCGACCGAGCCCTGGGACTACTACAACGTGGTCGAGACGTTCAAGGGCGAGTCGGCGTGGACGACCAAGGCCGAGACCAAGTGCGCGGCCTGGAAGTGACGACCACGGCGACCGCCATGCAATCCGCGTAGCCCGTCATGGACATCTTCGGCATTCCGATCCAGGCCTTCCTCGGCCAGCTGCTGCTCGGGCTGGTCAACGGCTCGTTCTACGCGATGCTCAGCCTCGGGCTCGCGGTGATCTTCGGCTTGCTGGGGATCGTCAACTTCGCGCACGGCGCGCTGTACATGATAGGCGCGTACGTCGCGTGGATCGGGATGGAGAAGTTCGGCGTCAACTACTGGCTGTCGCTGCTGCTCGCGCCGCTGGTCGTCGGCGCGATCGGCGTCGCGATCGAGCGCACGCTGCTGAAGCAGCTCTACAAGGTCGACCCGATCTACGGCCTGCTGCTGACCTTCGGCCTCGCGCTGATCGCCGAAGGGATCTTTCGCGACCAGTTCGGCGTCTCGGGCCAGTCGTACTCGGTGCCCGAGGCGCTGTCCGGCGCGACCAATCTCGGCTTCATGGTGCTGCCGAACTATCGCGCCTGGGTCGTGTTCGCGTCGCTCGCGGTGTGCCTGTCGACCTGGTTCCTGATCGAGCGCACGCGGCTCGGCGCCTACCTGCGCGCCGGCACCGAAAACCCGGCGCTGGTGCAGGCGTTCGGCGTCAACGTGCCGGTGATGGTGATGCTGACCTACGGCGCGGGCGCCGGGCTTGCGGCGCTGGCCGGCGTGCTCGCGGCGCCGGTGATCCAGATCACGCCGCTGATGGGCAGCAACCTGATCATCGTCGTGTTCGCGGTGGTCGTGATCGGCGGCATGGGGTCCATCCTCGGCTCCATCCTGACCGGCCTCGCGCTCGGCCTGATCGAGGGGCTGACCAAGGTGTTCTATCCCGAGGCATCGTCCACCGTGGTGTTCGTGATCATGGTCATCGTGCTGCTCATCCGCCCGGCCGGCCTGTTCGGAAAAGAAAAATAAGACAGCCGCCGCATGAAAAAGACTTCCCTTA
>DATEFR010000863.1:0-4977 GCA_035280545.1 Burkholderiaceae bacterium
CGCGCGCTGATGACCAACCCGACGCTGCTGGTGCTCGACGAAGCGACCGAAGGGCTCGCGCCGGTGATCCGCGACGAGATCTGGCGCACGCTCGCCGAGCTCAAGCGCGAAGGCCTCGCGCAGATCGTGATCGACAAGAACGTCGGGCGTCTGCTGCCGCTGGCCGACCGGCACTATGTGCTCGAGAAGGGGCGCGTGGTCTGGCAGGGCGATTCGCAGAGCTTGCGCGCGCAGCCCGAGATCGTTCGGCAGTACCTGGGGGTGTGAGGCGATGAAACTGTATGGCTTCTTTCGCAGCGGCACGTCGCACCGCCTGCGCATCGCACTGAACCTCAAGGGGCTGCACTACGAGCAGGCGGCCATCGACCTGCGCAAGGAAGAGCACCTGGCCGAGGCCTACCGGGCGATCAACCCGCAGCAGCTGGTCCCGGCGCTGGCGATCGACGGCGACGGCGACGTGATGGTCCAGTCGCCGGCGATCATCGAATGGCTGGAGGAGCGTTATCCGCAACCGCCGCTGCTGCCCGCCGACCCGCAGGAGCGCGCGGCGGTGCGGGCGCTGGCCGCGATCGTCGGCTGCGACATCCACCCGGTCAACAACCGGCGCATCCTCGAGACGCTTCGGCACCGCTTCGGCGCCGACGATGCGGCCGTGAACGCGTGGTGCGGCACCTGGATAACCGCCGGTTTCGACGCGTTCGACGCGCTGCTGCGCGCGCACGGACGATCCGGCGCGTTTGCCTATGGCGAGCAGCCGACGCTGGCCGATGTCTATCTCGTGCCGCAGATCGAAAGCGCGCGCCGCTTCCAGGTCGACCTGTCGCGCTGGCCGCGATTGATGGAGATCGACGCTGCCTGCGCTCGTCTCGAGGCCTTCCGGCGCGCGGCGCCCGGGGTGCAGCCCGACGCGTCCTGACGGTTCGCGCCGTGCGGCTCAACCCGACCGCACTTTTCGGCTCAGCGACACCTCGCCGCTGCGTTCGAGCACGGCGCGTTCCAGTCGATCGAGTGCGTCGTCGCCGAACTGTTTGCGCATCGCCTCGCGCAGATCGCTTTCGCTGATCAGCGCGGCCTGCATCGCGTCGTCGTCCGGCACGCCGCGGTCGACGAGCACACGCTCGCGCCCGGTCACGAGGCGCTCGAAGCGCGGTGAACGCACGCCCCACCAGGCAATCAGCCGGTGCAGCACGACCAGCACCGCCGCCGCGACTATCGTCGCGAGAAACGGCGACGCGCCGACCACCGCGCGACTCAACACCGCGCCCAGCAGGACGGCGATGCAGACATCGAACGACGAGTGCTGACCCAGCGCACGGCGACCTGCGATGCGCAGCAACAGCAGCGTCAGCAGGAACACCGCTGCGGCACGCAGCGACATCTGCAACGGCGTGAGGTCGGGGCCGTCGCCGAAGAGGGTGTGCAGCAAGTGGGCAAGACCGGGCGGCAATACGTCGTCATAACCTGCCCATCAGCAGCAGGACCACGACCACGGCCACGATCACGCCGAGGATCCCGGTCGGACCGTAACCCCAGCTGCTGCTGTAGCCCCAACTCGGCAGTGCGCCTATCAACAACAGAATCAGAATGATGAGAAGGATGGTGCCCAGCGACATCGCAGTCTCCCTGGATTGGAGGTAGGTCCACTCTAAGAGGGCTCCCTCGAAACCGGTGTGAGTCGTCACCGCAATGCGGCGTGGTTGCCGTCCTACATCGATGCCGGTTCAGGACTCCGGCGTCAACGCCCAGCGCCCCACCACCGCCAGCAGCTGCGAGGCCAGCACCGGCTTGGTCAGGAAGTCGTTCATCCCGGCCGCGAGGCAGGCGGTCCGGTCCTCGGCGAAGGCATTCGCGGTCAGCGCGACGATGGGCACGTGCTCGCCGTACGCGCCGATCGCGCCGGCGCGGATCAGCCGGGTCACCGCGAGGCCGTCCATGTCGGGCATCTGCCAGTCCATCAGCACCAGGTCGAACGCGTGCTCGCGCAGCAGGGCCAACGCGTGGCTGCCGTCGTTCGCGGTTCGCACGCCGTAGCCGGCGTTGACCAGCATCGAGCCGACGATCAGCTGATTGGTCGGATCGTCCTCGACGATCAGGATCAGGCCGGCGTTGGGCGCCTCGTCCAGTTCTCCCGGCCCGGTGACCTCGCGCATGCGCGAGCCGGAACCGAATCGGCTGACCAGCGCGCCGCGCAGCACCGGCTTGACCAGCCCGCGCGTCAGCGGGAAGCGGCGTCGCGCCGCGCTGTCCGCGGCCGAGTCGGCGTGGCTCATCTCGACCAGCCGCTCCGCGGCGATCCAGCGCTGCGCCGATTCGAGCAGCGGCATCGCAGCGTCCGAGTCGGTCGCCACCAGCAGCCACGGAAGCGTCTGCGACGAGCTGCTTGCCGCCAGGTCCGCCGCCGAGGTGATGCGCCGGCTCCGGCAACCGCAGCGTTCCAGCAGTGCCGCCAGTGCCGCGGCGCTGGTCTCGTGCGGCTCGAAGTAGAGGATCTCGTGATCGAGCGGCGGCGTGCTCGCGATGTGGCTGGCCGGCGCGGCCAGCACGATCTCGAAGCCGAACTCGGAGCCGCGGCCGGGGACGCTGGCCACCGTGATGTCGCCGCCCATCGCGCGCACGAGCCGGCGCGAGATCGCCAGGCCCAGGCCGGTGCCGCCGAAGCGGCGGGTCGTCGCTTCATCGGCCTGTCGGAACGGCTCGAAGATCTCGCCCAGCTTGCCCGGCTCGATGCCGATGCCGCTGTCGCGCACGTGTATGCGCACCGCGCCGGGCCGCGAGCCGACCGAGGCCTGCAGCACGACATCGCCGCGCAGCGTGAACTTCACGGCGTTGCCCAGCAGGTTCAGCACGACCTGCCGCAGCCGCATCGCATCGCCGTTGCACCACACCGGCAGCTTCGGGTCGATGATTCCGCAGATCGTCAGGCCCTTGGCGCGTGCCGCGACCGAGGCGGTCGCGAGCGCCGCTTCCAGGCAGTCGGCCAGGTTGAAGTCGTCGCACAGCACCGGCAGCTCGCCCGCCTCGATGCGCGAGACGTCCAGCACGTTCTCGATCAGCCCGAGCAGGTTGACGCCGCTGTTGCGCACGATCTCGATCAGGTGCGTCTGGTCGCGCTCGCCGTCCGACTGCTGCAGCAGCTGCGCCGCGCCGATCACCGCGTTCAGCGGCGTGCGCAGTTCGTGGCTCATGTTGGCGAGGAAGCTGGTCTTCGCGCGGGACGCGCTCTCGGCGCGTTCCTTCTCGCGGCGCAGGTCGCGCGTGCGCTCTGCAACACGTGTTTCCAGCGTGGCCACCGCTGTTTCCAGCGAGGCGTCGCGGGCCTGCAGCTCGTCGAGCATGCGGTTGAACGCGACCACCGCGCGGCCGACCTCGTCGTCGCGCCCGCCTTCGAGCCGGCGCGAGTAGTCCTTGTCGCGGGCGATCGCGCTGGAGGCCTGCGCCAGCGCGGCCACCGGGTCGGTGATGCGGCGCGCAATCCGGCGGGCGATGGCCAGCGACACCGCGAGCCCCAGCAGCGTGCCGAACAGGATCGCCGCGAGCTGCAGCAGCAGGCTGCGATAGACCGGGTCCAGGCTCTGCTGCAGCACGATGCGCCCCAGCGGCTGGCCGCCCGAACCGATGGTCTTCTCGACGGTCAGGTCGTGGGCCCACGGGTTCACGCGCGATCGCCCCGACGTCGTCCCGCCCGCGATCTCGTAGCGGGCGACCCGGCGGTTCTGCGCATCGAAGACCGTGGCCGAACGGACATCGGAACGGGCGCGCAGCATCGCGAGGGTTTCGTTCGCGGCCCGGCTGTCGTCGAAGGCGAGCGGCACCTCGAGGGCGTAGGCCAGCGTTCCGGCAAGTTCCTGGGCCTCGGCCTCGACGCGTGCGGGCTCGAACCAGATGCCCGCCGTCATGACCGCGGCAACGCCGAAGAGGGCCGTCGTGCCGGCGCACAGTCCGAGCAGCAGCGCCAGGCGCAGTCGCAGCGGAACGGGGCGGCTCGAGCGGTTCTTCCTCATCACGGCGACTGCCTGACCTGGCGCGCGAGCTTCAGCACGCCAGGGTTGATTCCGAGACCGGCCTCGCGCAGCGCGACCAGATTGAAGTCGAATCGCAGGACGTTGTCGACGCGGACGATTTCGACCATGCCGCCGTCGCTGACGAATCCGTCCTGCGTGCCGACCGTGAACGCCGGCTCGCCGGCGTGGCCGTGTCGCCATCGATCCAGGCTGAGCGCGGCGCTGTCGTCCAGGTACAGCACGTGGCAACTGCCGGCGGCGACAGGGCCGTTGACGACGCTGACCTGCAGCGGCCGGGTGCCGGCCAGCGTGTTGTCGTGGCCGAGAAACGCCCGCTCGACCGTGGCGCTGCCGGTGGCGACGCACAGGTGCAGCGGTGCCGAATCGCTGTCGAACGTGCCGGCCGGCCACTGCACGAAGCGCGCGAGCGTCGCGACGAGCTTGGCCTTGGCGGCCGCGTCGCCGCCCAGCGACTGCGCCGTCGCGCCGGCTGTCCACGCGGCCAGCAGCAGGCCGATCAGCGCAAGCCGTCGGCCGCGCCGGCACCAGCGTCTCACCGTGGCCATGCTCAGAACGTCCAGCCGAGTTGCAGCCGGAACTCGCGGCCGTCCTGCTGGACGGCATCCTGCACATGCTCCGGTCCGACCGGATCCCAGTGGCGTTCGCCGGTCAGGTTGTAGACGCCGAATGCGACCGACCACGGCTGGCCGGCCGGCGCATAGCTCAGGTGCGCGTTGGCGCGGAAGTAGCCGCCCAGTCGCGCATTCGTGCGCGTGAGGCGGCTGCTGACGTACTGGCCGTTCAGTCCGAACGTCGCACCGGCCACCGGGCCGGGCAGGGTCCAGGCGAACTTCGCGAGCGTCTGCGGTGCGCCGCTGAGCGTCTCGCCGGTTTCGCGGTCGGTCGCGTGCTGGCGCGAGACGCTGACGCGCAACTGCGTGCCGTGCGGCCACACATAGGTCGCGGTCAGGTCGAC
>DATEFR010000864.1:0-2368 GCA_035280545.1 Burkholderiaceae bacterium
ATCTGCTCGATGATCGCGTTCGGGTCTTCGAGGCGCGGGTTGTCGCTGGTGACGACGACGTGTTGCGCCAGCCGCTGCGCGATCGCGCCCATCACGGGGCGCTTGCCGGCGTCGCGATTGCCGCCGCAGCCGAAGACGCACCACAGCGCGCCGTGGCGTTGTGCGGCGAGCGGCTGCAGGGCGGCGAGCGCTTTCTCGAGGGCGTCCGGCGTGTGGGAGTAGTCGACGACGACTTCGGGCAACAACCGTTCGCCCTGAGGCTTCGATACCTCAGCCCGAACGGGAATGACCCGATCCATCCGCCCCGGTACCGGCGTCAGCGTCGCGCAGGCGCGCGCCACGTCGGCCAGCGCGAGGCCTGCGGCACGCAGCCCGCCGATCACCGCCAGCAGGTTGGCGACGTTGTAGTCGCCGATCAGCCGCGTGCGCACTTCGGCGCGCTCGCTGCCTTCGACAACCTCGAACGCCAGCCCGCCCTCGACATAACGAACGTCGACGGCACGCAGCCGCGCATCGTCGCGCCCCGCGGCCGAGTAGGTCCACATGTCGAGCCCGCGCAACCCCAGCGCAAGCGCCGCGCCGCGCGCATCGTCGAGGTTCAGCACCGCGGCGCGCAGCCCCGGCCAGGCGAACAGCCCGGCCTTGGCGTCCCAGTACGACTCCATCGTGCCGTGGTAGTCGAGGTGGTCCTGCGTGAAGTTCGTGAACAGCGCGATCTCGATCTGGCTGCCGGCCAGGCGATGCTCGACGATGCCGATCGAGGTCGCCTCGATCGCGCAGGCCTGCAGCCCCGCGTCGACGAAACGCCGGTAGCCCGCCTGCACGGTGATCGGGTCCGGCGTGGTCAGGCCGGTGAACGCGATCGCCGCATCGCGACCTTCGACCGGCGGTTCGCCGACTCCCAGCGTGCCGATCACGCCGCAGCGCCGACCCAGCACGGTCAGCGCCTGCGCGACCCACCAGCTCGTCGAGGTCTTGCCGTTCGTGCCGGTCACCGCATGGACCTGCAGCCGCTCGCTCGGGTTGCCGAGGAAGCCGCTCGCAATCAGCCCTGTCCGGGCCTTGAGGTCGCGCAACGCGGCCACGCGCTCGACGTCGCTGAACGCGAACGCCTCGGCGCCGTCGGCCTCGACCAGGCACGCGCTCGCGCCGGCCGCGAGCGCCGCGCCGACATACGCGCGGCCGTCGACCGCATAGCCCGGCCACGCGATGAACGCATCGCCGCGCTGCACGCGCCGGCTGTCGGTCGTCAGCGCGCGCGCACCGCGTTCGCCCAACCAGGCGAGCGCGGCGTCCACCGAAGGCAGCTCGTGCAGCGCCATCAGAAACTTTCCTCCTCGGCCGGAATGTCCTTCGTGACGATCTGCGTCTTCACCTCCAGATCGGGCGGCACCCCCAGCGTGCGCAGCGTCTGCTGCACGACCTCGCTGAACACCGGCGCCGCGACGTCGCCGCCGAAGTACTTGCCGTTGCTCGGCTCGTCGACCATCACCGCGACGATGATGCGCGGGTGCGTGATCGGCGCCATGCCGACGAACCACGAGCGGTACTTCTTGACCGCGTAGCCCTTGCCTTCCTGCTTGTACGCCGTTCCGGATTTCCCGCCGACCGTGTAGCCCATCGCCTGGGCCTTGGGTGCGGTGCCGCCGGGGCCGCAGACCAGCGCGAGCATCTCGCGCACCGCCTGCGCCGTCTTCGGCGAGAACACACGCACGCCGGGAATGCGGGTCTCGGGGCCGCCGTTCGCACCGCTCGCGCCGTTCGCCTCCGGCTGCTTCAACAGCGAGACCGGGATCACCTCGCCGTCATGCGCGAACGCGGTGTATGCATGCGCGATCTGCAGCAACGAGGCCGACAGCCCGTAGCCGTAGCTCATCGTGGCCTGCTCGATCGGGCGCCAGGTCTTGTAGGGGCGCAGCCGCCCGGTCACGGCACCGGGGAAGCCGATCTGCGGCTTGCTGCCGAAACCGGCCTGCGCGTACAGCTCCCACATCTCCTTGGGCGTGAACTGCATCGCCAGCTTGACTGCGCCGACGTTGCTCGACTTCTGGATCACCTGCGCGACGGTCAGGTCGCCATGCGGATGCGAGTCGGTGATGGTCGAGCCGGTCAACGTCATGCGGCCGGGCGCGGTCTGGATGATGGTGTTGGGCGTGACGCGGCCGGTCTCGAGCGCCCAGCCGGCGATGAACGGCTTCATCGTCGAGCCGGGCTCGAAGGTGTCGGTGATCGCGCGGTTGCGCAGCTGCGCGCCGGTCAGGTTGCGGCGATCGGCCGGGCTGTAGCTCGGGAAGTTCGACAGCGCGAGCACCTCGCCGTTCTGCGCGTCGAGCACGACGACGCTGCCGGCCTTGGCCTTGTTCTCGGC
>DATEFR010000865.1:0-7436 GCA_035280545.1 Burkholderiaceae bacterium
GTTCGTGCCGCGCGAGCGCGAGTTGGGTGCCACGGCCGATGTCGTCATCGTCGGCGGCGGTTTCACCGGGCTGTCGGCCGCGCTCGCGCTGGCGCGGCGCGGTGCCGATGTCGTCGTGCTCGAGGCCGGTGAACGGGTCGCTGCGGAGGCGTCGGGCCGCAACGGTGGCCATGTGAACAACGGCCTCGCGGTCGACTATGCGGAGGTCGCGGCGCGGGTCGGCGTCGAGCGTGCCCGCGGGTGGTACCGCGCGTATGACGATGCGGTCGACACGGTCGAGCGCCTGGTCCGCGACGAGCAGATCGATTGCGACTTCATGCGCCACGGCAAGCTCAAGCTCGCGACCGCGACCCACCAGCTCGCCGCGTTGCAGCGCAGCGCCGAGCGGCTGATCGCCGACCGGGTCGACACCGATGTCGAGTTCCTCGACCAGGCGCGCGTTCGCAGCGAAGTGCAGAGCGAACGCTTTCACGGCGGGCTGCTCTACAAACGCAGCGGCCAGATGCACATGGGCCGCTTCGCGCAAGGCCTCGCGCGTGCGGCCGAGCAGCGCGGCGCGCGCATCCACACGAGCACCTGCGTGACCAAGCTCGAGCGCATCGGCGCAGGCCACGCGCACCGCGTGCACACGTCGCGCGGCACCCTCACGGCGCGGCAAGTGCTGCTCGCGACCGGCGCGACGCGCCACGGCGGCTACGGCAGCTTCGGCTGGCTGCGCCGGCGCATCGTGCCGATCGGCAGCTTCATCGTCGTCACCGAGCCCATCGGGCAGGCGCGTGCGCATTCGCTGCTGTCGGAGCGCCGCACCTACGTGACGGTCGCGAACATCCATCACTACTTCCGGCTCACGCCGGACCACCGACTGGTGTTCGGCGGGCGCGCCCGCTTCGCGGTCTCGAGCCCGCAGTCGGATGCGGCAAGCGGCAGGATCCTGCAGGCCGGGCTGCTCGAGACCTTCCCGCAGCTTGCCGGCGTCGCGCTGGACTATTGCTGGGGCGGCCTCGTCGACATGACGCAGGACCGGCTGCCGCATGCCGGCGAGCGCAACGGCCTCTACTACTCGATGGGCTACAGCGGGCACGGCACGCAGATGTCGGTGCACATGGGCGAGCGCATGGCGGCCGTGATGGCCGGCGAGGCCAGCGCGAACCCGTGGCGCGACCGCGCCTGGCCCGCGATTCCCGGCCACTTCGGCCCGCCGTGGTTCCTGCCCGCGGTGGGCCTGTACTACCGGCTCAAGGACAAGATGGCCTAGCCGTTTCTCCGCGTCATTTCGTTCGACAACACACACGAGCAACCAGGAGCCAAGCACCATGAGCCAGAAACCCCTCGCCAGTCTCATCGGCCCGCAAGACAGCGTGCGCGTGATGGAGTCGTTGAAACGCGGCGCGACCCGGCGCGACATCCTCGCGATGCTGATGGCCGGCGGCATGCAGGCCACCTTGGCCGGCGGTATCGCGGGCACGGCGCTGAGCGCCCACGCGCAGACGCCCAAGCGCGGCGGCAAGCTGCGCGTGGCCGGTGCCACCGCGGCGGCGACCGACACGCTGGACCCGGCGAAGCAGTCGAACCAGACCGACTACTCGCGCGGCAACATGATCTACAACGGGCTCACGTCGCTGGACGGCAGCCTCACGCCGCAGCCCGCGCTGGCCGAGAAGTTCGAGACCAAGGACGCGAAGACCTGGGTGTTCACCTTGCGCAAGGGCGTGAACTTCCACGACGGCAAGGCGCTGACGCCGGCCGACGTCGTGTTCTCGGTGATGCGCCACAAGGACCCGGCGACCGCCTCCAAGGCCAAGGTGCTGGCCGACCAGATCGAGAGCGTGAAGGGCACCGGCCCGAACGAAGTGACGATCGTGCTGAGCGCGCCGAACGCCGACCTGCCGGTGATCCTCGGCACCTTCCACTTCCACATCGTCAAGGACGGCACGACCGACTTCAACGCCGGCATCGGCACCGGCCCGTACAAGCTCAAGGAGTTCAAGCCGGGCGTGCGCTCGGTGGTCGTGCGCAACGATGCGTACTGGAAGCCGGGCAAGCCGTACCTCGACGAGATCGAGTTCGTCGGCATCGGCGACGAGAGCGCGCGCGTCAACGCGCTGCTCAGCGGCGGCATGGACCTGGTCGGCTCGGTGAACCCGCGCTCGGTCGAGCGCGTGAAAGGCACGCCGGGTTATGCGATCTTCACGACGCAGTCGGGCCAGTACTCCGACCTCGTGATGCGCAAGGACGTCGGCCCCGGCGCGAACCCCGACTTCGTGCTCGCGATGAAGCACCTGTTCGACCGCGAGCAGATGAAGAAGACGATCGCGCTGGATCACGCCGTGCTCGGGAACGACCAGCCGGTCGATCCCACCAACCGCTTCTACTTCGCCGGGCTGCCGCAGCGGCCGTACGACCCCGAGAAGGCGAAGTTCCACCTGCAGAAGTCCGGCGTCACCGGCAAGGTGCCGGTGGTCGCATCGCCGGCCGCGCTGTACTCGGTGGAGATCGCGCTGGTGCTGCAGCAGGCCGCGCAAGGCATCGGTCTCGAGCTCGACGTCAAGCGCATGCCGGCCGACGGCTACTGGTCCAACCACTGGCTGAACAGCCCGGTCGGCTTCGGCAACGTCAACCCGCGGCCCAGCGCCGACGTGCTGCTGACGCAGTTCTTCCAGTCGAGTGCGGCGTGGAACGAATCGCGCTGGAAGAATCCGAAGTTCGACCAGTTGCTGCTCGGCGCGCGCGCCGAGACCGACCTCGCGAAGCGCAAGCAGATGTATGCCGACATGCAGACGCTGATCCACCAGGAGTCTGGCATCGGCATCCCGTTGTTCCTGGCGAGCATCGACGGGCATACGTCGAAGCTGAAGGGTTTGTCGCCGATTCCGCTGGGCGGCTTGATGGGCTACAACTTCGCCGAGAACGTCTGGATGGAATGACCCGGTTCCCTCTCCCTCCGGGAGAGGGAGTAGAGCCATTGGAAAGCTTGATGTGAATCGCGTCATCGTCACTTTGCTGGCCCAACGCATCGCACTCGCGCTGCTGTCGCTGCTCGCCGTCTCGCTGATCGTCTTCGCGATCACCTCGGTGCTGCCCGGCGATGCGGCGCAGGAGCAGCTCGGGCAGGACGCGACGCCCGAGGCGCTGGCCGCGCTGCGCACGCAGATGGGGCTGGACGTGCCGGCGCCCGAGCGTTATCTGCGCTGGCTCACCGGCATGCTCAAGGGCGATCCCGGTACCTCGGCGACGACGCAGATGCCGGTCGGCCAGCTCGTCGCGAGCCGCCTGCCGAACTCGCTGCTGCTGGCCGCGGTGACCGCGCTGTTCTCGGTGCCCATCGCGCTGACGCTGGGCATCGCGTCGGCGGTGTGGCGCGGCTCGTGGTTCGACCGGATCGCGTCGACCGCCTCCGTTGCGGTTGTCTCGGTGCCCGAGTTCCTGGTCGCGACGCTCGCGGTGCTGGTGTTCGCGGTCAAGCTGCGCTGGCTGCCGGCGCTCTCGTACGTCAGCGACATCGAGTCGCTGGGCCAGCTGCTGCGTGCGTTCGCGATGCCGGTGCTGAGCCTGTGCTGCGTGATCGTCGCGCAGATGATGCGCATGACGCGCGCCGCGGTGATCGACCAGCTCGAGGCGCCGTACATCGAGATGGTCCAGCTCAAGGGCGTGTCGCCGGTGCGCATGGTGCTCGCGCATGCGCTGCCGAATGCGGTCGGCCCGATCGCCAATGCGGTCGCGCTGAGCCTGTCGTACCTGCTGGGCGGCGTGATCATCATCGAGACCATCTTCAACTACCCGGGCATCGCGAAGCTGATGGTCGACGGCGTGAGCCAGCGCGACATGCCGCTGGTGCAGACCTGCGCGATGATTTTCTGCGCCGGCTACCTGATCCTCGTGACGCTGGCGGATGTCTGCGGCATCGTCGCCAACCCACGGTTGCGCCACCGTTGAAGAGAAGGGCGCAGAGCATCATGGAATCGGCCCCGATCTCCGCTGCGCTGCCCGACGTAGCCGAAACGCCGCGTCGTGCCGGATGGCGCTCACCGTTCGGTATCCTCCGCGGCTTCGGCATCTCGGGCCTGTTGGGCTTGGTCGTGCTCCTGTTCTGGCTGTTCGCAGCTCTGCTGGGCCCGACGCTGCTGCCGCAAGGGCGCAGCGCGGCCGGCGGCGGCGCGGTGTTCGCGCCCATCACGGCCGCGCACTGGCTGGGCACCGACTACCTGGGCCGCGACATGCTGGCCCGCGTGATCGACGGTGCGCGCTACACAGTGGGCGTCGCGTTCGTCGCGACCTTGCTGGCCAGCGGCATCGGCACGACGCTCGCGCTGCTCGCGGCGGCGAGCGGGCGCTGGATCGACGCGTCGCTGAGCCGCACGTTGGACACGCTGACCGCGATCCCGAGCAAGATGTTCGCGCTGATCATGGTGGCCGGCTTCGGCTCGTCGGTGCTGATGCTGGTCGTCACCGCGGCGATCATCTACGTGCCCGGCGCGTACCGGATCGCGCGCTCGCTGGCGGTCAACATCAACGCGCTGGACTACGTGACGGTTGCGCGCACGCGCGGCGAGGGCACGGCCTATGTGATGCTGCGCGAGATCCTGCCGAACATCGTCGGGCCGATGCTGGCCGACCTGGGCCTGCGCTTCGTCTACATCGTGCTGCTGCTCGCGGGTTTGAGCTTCCTCGGGCTGGGCATCCAGCCGCCGGCGGCCGACTGGGGTTCGCTGGTGCGCGAGAACATCGGTGCGCTGCCGAACGGCGGCGCTTCGGTGATCGCGCCGGCGCTCGCGATCGCAAGCCTGACGATCGCGGTCAACCTGGTCATCGACAACCTGCCGGGCCGCGCGGCCCGCGAACGCGGAGCACGCTGATGGGCGCGTCGGTCACCGTCGAAGGTCTTTGCATCACCGCCGGTACGCTGACGCTGGTCGACAGCCTGAGCTTCGCGATCCAGCCGGGCGAGGTGCTCGCGCTGATCGGCGAATCGGGTTCGGGCAAGACCACGACCGCACTCGCGCTGATGGGCCATGCGCGGCGCGGCTGCGCGATCTCGGCCGGCCGCGTGCGCATCGGCGAGACCGAGGTGCTGAGCCTCGCCCCGGCGCAGCAGCGCGCGCTGCGCGGCCGCTCGGTGGCCTACATCGCGCAGAGCGCGGCGGCTTCGTTCAACCCGTCGCGCACCATCCTCGACCAGGTCGTCGAACCGGCCTGCATCCACGGCGTCTGCGACCGCGCAACCGCCGAGGCGAAGGCGATCGCGCTGTTCCGCGACCTCGCGCTGCCCGAGCCCGAGACCATAGGCTCGCGCTATCCGCACCAGGTGTCGGGCGGGCAGCTGCAACGGCTGATGGCCGCGATGGCGCTGATCGCCGACCCGGACCTCGTGATCCTCGATGAGCCCACGACCGCGCTGGACGTGACCACGCAGATCGAGGTGCTGCGCGCGTTCCGCCGCGTCGTGCGCGAACGGCGCGCGACCGCGGTCTACGTCAGCCACGACCTCGCGGTGGTCGCGCAGATGGCCGATCACATCCTCGTGCTGCGCGACGGCCAGATGCGCGAGATCAACGCGACCGAGCAGATCCTCGCCGCGCCGGCGCACGACTACACGAAGAGCCTGCTCGCCGCGGCGCGCCCGGCGCCGCGCGCCGGCACGTGTTCGACCGACGACAGCGACCTGCTGCTGGAAGTGCGCGACCTGAGCGCCGGCTACGGCCCGGTCGATGCCCAAGGCCGGTCGGCCAAGACCATCCTCGAGCACATCGACCTGAAGCTGTACCGCGGCCAGGCGGTCGGCGTGATCGGCGAATCGGGCTCGGGCAAGACCACGCTCGCGCGTGCGGTCGCGGGGCTGATCAAGCCCAGCCAGGGCCGCATCCTGTTCAACGGCCGCGAGCTGAAGACGACGCTCGCGCAGCGCGACAAGGACCAACTGCGCCGCATCCAGATCGTGTTCCAGATGGCCGACACGGCGCTGAACCCGTCGCACACGGTCGAGCGCATCCTCGCGCGGCCGCTCGAGTTCTACAAGAACCTGCGCGGGGCCGCGCTGCGCAAGCGCATCGCCGAGCTGCTGGATCTGGTGAAGCTGCCGCGCGGCGTCGCCGACCGGCTGCCGGGCGGCCTGTCGGGTGGGCAGAAGCAGCGTGTGAACCTCGCGCGTGCGCTGGCCGCGGAGCCGGACCTGATCCTGTGCGACGAGGTCACGTCGGCGCTGGACACGGTCGTCGCCGCCGCGGTGCTGGACCTGATCGCCGAACTGCGCCGCGAGCTCGGCGTGTCGTACCTGTTCATCAGCCACGACCTGCACACGGTGCGCGCGGTCTGCGACGAGATCGTCGTGATGCAGCATGGCCGCAAGCTCGCGCAGGTCGCGCGTGCCGACTACGAGCGCGGCCCGCACCACCCGTACTACGAGCTGCTCGCGCGCTCGGTGCCCGAGCTGCGCCGCGGCTGGCTCGACGAGATCGACGCACAGCGGGCGACGGCGATTGCCGCCTGAGCCGCAACCCCGACAAAGGAGACTCCCTGATGAAACCCACCTTCCGCATCGCGCTCATTCCCGGCGACGGCATCGGCAAGGAAGTGCTGCCCGAAGGCCTGCGCGTGCTCGAGGCCGCGGCCGAGCGCTTCGGCTTCGGCCTCGACTGCCGGCCCATCGAGTGGGCGAGCTGCGATTACTACGCGCAGCACGGCCAGATGATGCCGGACGACTGGAAGCAGCAACTGCAAGGCGTGGATGCGCTGTACTTCGGCGCGGTGGGTTGGCCGGCGACGGTGCCGGACCACGTCTCGCTGTGGGGCTCGCTGCTGAAGTTCCGCCGCGAGTTCGACCAGTACGTGAACCTGCGCCCGGTGCGGCTGTTCGAAGGCGTGCCGTGCCCGCTGGCCGGGCGCAAGGCGGGCGACATCGACTACTTCGTCGTGCGCGAGAACACCGAGGGCGAGTACACCTCGCTGGGCGGGGTGATGTACCCGGGCACCGAGCGTGAGTTCGTCGTGCAGGAGGCGGTCTTCTCCAAGCACGGCACCGACCGGGTGCTGCGCTACGCGTTCGAGCTGGCGCGCTCGCGGGCGCGCAAGCACGTGACGGTGGCCACGAAGAGCAACGGCATCGCGGTCAGCATGCCGTGGTGGGACGGGCGTGCCGACGCGATCGCCAGCGAGTACCCGGACGTGAGCAGCGACAAGCAGCACATCGACATCCTGTCGGCGCGCTTCGTGCTGCAGCCCAACCGCTTCGACGTGGTGGTGGCGAGCAACCTGTTCGGCGACATCCTGTCGGACCTGGGCCCGGCGACCACCGGCACGATAGGCCTGGCGCCCTCGGCGAACCTGAACCCGGAGCGCAAGTTCCCCTCGCTGTTCGAGCCGGTGCACGGCTCGGCGCCGGACATCTACGGGCAGAACATCGCCAACCCGATCGCGATGATCTGGTCCGGCGCGTTGATGCT
>DATEFR010000866.1:0-3078 GCA_035280545.1 Burkholderiaceae bacterium
GCTGTTCGCGGCGCGGCGCAACGGCCGGGTCGTCGAGATGGTCGACTTCGAGAAGGCCAAGGACAAGATCATGATGGGCCCCGAGCGCAAGTCGATGATCATGCCCGAGGAGGAGCGCCGCAACACGGCGTACCACGAGGCGGGTCACGCGTTGGTCGCGCGGCTGCTGCCCAAGACCGACCCGGTCCACAAGGTCACCGTGATCCCGCGCGGCCGCGCGCTGGGCGTGACGATGCAGCTGCCCGAGGGCGACCGCTACAGCATGGACAAGGAGCGCATGCTGTCGACGATCTCGGTGCTGTTCGGCGGCCGCATCGCCGAAGAGGTGTTCATGCACCAGATGACGACCGGCGCGAGCAACGACTTCGAGCGTGCAACGCAGATCGCGCGTGACATGGTCACCCGCTACGGCATGACCGACGAGCTGGGCCCGATGGTCTACGCCGAGAACGAGGGCGAGGTCTTCCTCGGCCGCTCGGTGACCAAGACGACCAACATGTCCGAAGAGACGATGCGCAAGGTCGACGGCGTGATCCGCCGCATCATCGACGAGCAGTACGCGATCGCGCGCAAGCTGATCGAGGACAACCAGGACAAGATGCACGCGATGGCCAAGGCGCTGCTCGAGTTCGAAACCATAGACTCCGACCAGCTCGACGACATCATGAGCGGCCGGGAGCCGCGCCCCCCGAAGGACTGGACGCCCGCGGCCAGCAAGCCCAGCGCCGGCGTGCCGCCGATCTCGCCGGGCGGGGCGCCGGCGACGGTGTGACGCCTCGTCCGCACATGTTCGACACGGGGCTTCGGCCCCGTTTTGTTTGATGGAACAACAACAGCAACCCCAAGCGCTCCCCCTTGCCGTGTGGCAGACCGGCCGGTTTCGCATCGACCTGTCGCAGCCGCGCGTGATGGGCATCGTCAACCTGACGCCCGACTCATTCTCGGACGGCGGTGCGCACAGCGGGCGCATCGCCGGCCTTGCGCATTGCGAGCGACTGGTCGCCGAGGGCGCCGACATTCTGGACTTGGGCGGCGAATCGACCCGCCCCGGTGCGTCCGAGGTCGGCGTGGCTCAAGAGCTGGACCGCCTGATGCCGGTACTCGAAGGGGCGCTCAAGCTCGGCGTGCCGGTGTCGGTGGACACGCGCAAGCCCGAGGTGATGCGCGCCGCGTTGGCCGCCGGCGCCGACATCATCAATGATGTCAACGCGCTGCGCGCACCGGGCGCGATCGAGGCCGTTGCGGCCCATCCCCGCTGCGGCGTCTGCCTGATGCACATGCGCGGCACGCCCGAGACGATGCAGCAGCAGGCGACGTATGCGGATGTGGTCGCCGAGGTCGTCGCGTTCCTGCGCGAACGCTGCGAGGCGCTCGAACACGCGGGCGTGAGCGCCGAGCGCATCACGGTCGACCCGGGCATCGGCTTCGGCAAGAGTCCCGACCACAACCTGCAGCTGCTGCAGCGCCAGGCTGAGCTGCTGACGCTGGGCAGGCCGCTGCTGGTCGGTTGGTCGCGCAAGTCGACGCTGGGTGTGATCACGGGCCGCGATGCCGGCGATCGCCTGATCCCCAGCATCGTCGCGGCGCTGATCGCGGTGCAGCGCGGTGCGCGCATCGTGCGCGTGCACGATGTCGCGGCGACGGTCGACGTGCTGCGGGTCTGGCAACGGGTCGGCCCGGCGCGCGGATAATCGCCGGCCCGGCTGCAAGGAAAAGAGTCCCGGAGACAACGACAGGATGAGCAGAACCTATTTCGGCACCGACGGCATTCGCGGCACGGTGGGCCAGCCGCCGATCACGCCGGATTTCATGCTGCGCCTGGGCCATGCGGTCGGCACCGTGCTGCGCGCCGGCGAGAGCCGGCCCACCGTGCTGATCGGCAAGGACACCCGCATCTCGGGCTACATGCTCGAGTCGTCGCTGGAAGCCGGCTTTGCATCGGCCGGGGTCGATGTGCTGCTGACCGGCCCGCTGCCGACGCCGGGCGTCGCCTACATGACGCGCGCGCTGCGCCTCAGCCTGGGTCTCGTGATCAGCGCGTCGCACAACCCGTACGGCGACAACGGCATCAAGTTCTTCTCGGCGCGCGGCGAGAAGCTGCCCGATTCATGGGAGCAGCAGGTCGAGACGGCACTCGAGCAGCCGCCGAGCTGGGTCGATTCGAGCCGGCTCGGCAAGGCGCGCCGGCTCGACGATGCGCGCGGCCGGTACATCGAGTTCTGCAAGAGCACGTTCAGCCACGAGCTGTCGCTGAAGCGGCTCAAGATCGTCGTCGATGCGGCGAACGGCGCCGCGTACCACATCGCGCCGGAAGTGTTCCATGAGCTCGGTGCCGAGGTCGTCGCGATCGGCTGCAGCCCGAACGGCACGAACATCAACGATGGCTTCGGTGCCACCGCGCCAGCGGCGGTGATCGCCGCGGTGAAGGCGCACGGTGCCGACTACGGCGTCGCACTGGACGGCGATGCCGACCGGCTGCAGCTGGTCGATGCGACCGGCCGCCTCTACAACGGCGACGAGCTGTTGTACCTGCTGGTCGCCGACCGGTTGTCGCAAGGCGCCGAGGTGCCTGGCGTGGTCGGCACCTTGATGACCAACATGGCGGTCGAGGTCGCATTGCGCGAGCGCGGCGTCGATTTCGTGCGCGCGCGGGTCGGCGACCGTTACGTGCTCGAGGAGTTGATCGCGCGCGGCTGGCAGCTCGGCGGCGAGGGCTCCGGCCACCTGCTCGCGCTGGACAAGCACACCACCGGCGACGGCATCGTCAGCAGCCTGCTCGCGCTGCAGGCGGTATGCCGCAGCGGCAAGACGCTCGCGCAGCTGCTCAAGGACGTGACGCTGTTCCCGCAGACCTTGATCAACGTGCGCCTGCAGCCCGACACCGACTGGACCCGCAATGCAGCGCTGGCCGATGCGCAAGCCGAGGTCAGGCGCGAGCTCGGGAGCAACGGCCGCGTGCTGATCCGCCCCTCGGGCACCGAGCCTCTGGTGCGCGTGATGGTCGAGGCGCGCGACCCGGCGCAGGCCCGGCGTTGCGCCGAGCGGCTGGCTGCGACGCTGCGCTGAGACGGCTGCCCC
>DATEFR010000867.1:0-2951 GCA_035280545.1 Burkholderiaceae bacterium
ACCGTCTCGAGGCGAGCGGGCTGCAGAAGACGTATGGCGCGCGCACTGTCGTCAAGGATGTTCACCTCGCCGTCGACAGCGGCGAGGTGGTGGGCCTGCTCGGCCCGAACGGCGCCGGCAAGACGACGAGCTTCTACATGATCGTCGGCCTGGTGCGCGCCGATGCCGGCGAGATCAGCATCTCGGGGCGGCGCGTCGAGCGCATGCCGATCCACCAGCGCTCGCGCCTGGGCTTGTCGTACCTGCCGCAGGAAGCGTCGATCTTCCGCAAGCTGACGGTCGAGGAGAACATCCGCGCCGTGCTCGAGCTGCAGATCGGCCCGGACGGCAAGGCGCTGAAGCCGGCGCAGATCGAACAGCAGCTCGACGCCCTGCTGCGCGACCTGTCGATCGAGCGGCTGCGCGAATCGCCGGCGCCGGCGCTCTCGGGCGGCGAGCGGCGCCGGGTCGAGATCGCCCGCGCGCTCGCGACCCAGCCGCGTTTCATCCTGCTCGACGAGCCGTTCGCCGGCGTCGACCCGATCGCGGTGATCGAGATCCAGCGCATCATCGGCTTCCTGAAGAGCCGCGGCATCGGCGTGCTGATCACCGATCACAACGTGCGCGAGACGCTGGGCATCTGCGACCGTGCCTACATCATCAGCGAAGGCCGGGTGCTGGCCGAGGGCACGCCGACGGAAATCGTCGACAACCCGGACGTGCGCAAGGTGTATCTCGGCGAGCACTTCCGGATGTAGGGCTGGCATATGAAGCCCACACTTCAGTTCCGACTGTCGCAGCACCTGGCATTGACGCCGCAGCTGCAGCAATCGATCCGCCTGCTGCAGCTGTCGACGCTCGAGCTGCACCAGGAAGTCGAGCAGATGCTCGAGCAGAACCCGTTCCTCGAGATGGAGGACGAGCCGAGCGTGTCGCACGAGCCGCTCGCCGAACGCCTGCTGCCGACCGAGCGCGCGGCCGAGCGCGAAACCGAACGCGCGAGCGAGCCCGGCGCCGAAGGCGGGGACGGCGGCGACGATGCGCCCGCCCTCGACAGCGCCGAATACGGCACGACCGAACGCGAAGACTGGGAGAACGGCACCGAGCGCGAAGACTTCGACGGCATTCGCGAAACCCCCGGCAAGTCCGGCAACGGCGACAGCGACGAGTTCGACGGCCAGGACCGCGACACCGCGATCCCCTCGCTACAAGACCATCTGCGCGAGCAGCTCTCCGGCATGCGGCTGCCCGAGCTCGACGCCGCCGCGGTGATGGTGCTGATCGAATCGCTGAACGAAGACGGCTACCTCGCCGACCCGCTCGAGGAGATCGCCGCACAGCTCGCCGGCGATACCGGCGCATCGACCGCCGAGGAGCGCGAAGAGCTGCTGGCACGGCTGCAGTGCGGCCTGCGCTGGCTGCAGAGCATGGAGCCCACCGGGGTGGGCGCGCGCGACCTCGCCGAGTGCCTGATCCTGCAGCTGCGCGCGCAGGAGCGCTGCGAGGCACAGATGATCGCGATCATGGTGTGCAAGCAGCACCTCGAGCTGCTTGCGAAGCGCGACCTGAAGAAGCTGATGTCGGTGACCGGTGCCGACGAAGACCTGCTGCGCGAAGCGCAGGCGCTGATCGTCGGCCTCGAGCCGAAGCCGGGGCGCCAGTTCTCGCGCGCCGAAGCCAACATCGTCGTGCCCGACGTGATCGTGCAGAAGTCCGGCCGCGGCTGGAAGGTCTCGCTGAACCCCGACGTGATGCCCAAGCTGCGCATCAACGATCTCTACGCCAACGCGATCCGCCAGCAGCGCGGCCCGCGCGGCGGCGATGCGACCGGTGCGAGCGCCGGACTGAACTCGCGGCTGCAGGAGGCACGCTGGTTCATGAAGAACATCCTGCAGCGCTTCGACACGATCCAGCGCGTCTCGCAGGCGATCGTCGAGCGGCAGAAGAACTTCTTCACCCACGGCGCGATCGCGATGAAGCCGCTGGTGCTGCGCGAGATCGCGGACGAGCTGGGCCTGCACGAGTCCACCATTTCGCGCGTGACCACGGCGAAGTACATGGCCACGCCGTTCGGGACCTTCGAGCTCAAGTACTTCTTCGGCTCGTCGCTGAACACCGAAGCCGGCGGCAACGCGTCGAGCACCGCGGTGCGCGCGCTGATCAAGCAGATCGTCGCCGCCGAGAACCCGGCCAAGCCGCTGAGCGACAGCCAGATCTCGCAGATGCTCGACGAGCAGGGCATCCAGGTCGCGCGCCGCACGGTCGCGAAGTACCGCGACGCGCTGAAGATCGCGCCGACGCAGCTTCGCAAGGCGATGTGAAGACCACGAGGCAGTCATGAGCCTGCCGCTGTTCCTGCCTTGCGCGGCGGGCGTCGAGGAACTGCTCGCCGCCGAGGTCCGGCGCCTGCTGCCCGCTGCCGACGTGCATCAGGCGCGCGGCGGCGTCGCACTCGACGGCAACCCGCACGAGGTGATGCTCTTGAACCTCGAGAGCCGGCTCGCGCAGCGGGTGCTGGTCGAGGTCGCGAGCGGGCCCTACGCGCACGAAAGCGACCTGTACGAACTTGCGCGCAGCGCCGACTGGGCGCAGTGGATCACGCCGCAGCACACCCTGCGCGTCGATTCGACCGCGCAGCGCAGCCCGTTGAAGAGCCTGAACTTCGCCGCACTGCGCGTGAAGGACGCGGTCTGCGACCAGCTTCGCGAAACCCAGGGCGAGCGTCCGAGCGTCGATACGCAGCACCCCGACCTGCAACTCGTGCTGCATGCCGGCGAGACGCACGCGGCGCTCTATGTCGACAGCTCGGGCGAGTCGCTCTTCAAGCGCGGCTGGCGGGCCGACAAGGGCGACGCGCCGCTGAAGGAGACGCTCGCCGCCGCGATGCTCGCCGCCGCCGGCTGGCGCGGCACCGCCGAGGCCGGCGGCGCACTGCACGATCCCTGCTGCGGCTCGGGCACGATCGCGATCGA
>DATEFR010000868.1:0-2411 GCA_035280545.1 Burkholderiaceae bacterium
GCCGAACTGGTGCCGGGCGAGCCCGAGGTGCACGGCCTGGTCGCGTTGATGGAGCTGCAAGCCTCGCGCGCGCGCGCCCGCGTCGGGCCGCGCGGCGAGCCGGTGCTGCTGCTCGATCAGAATCGGGGGCTGTGGGACCAGCTGCTGATCGGGCGCGGCCTCGCCGCGCTCGATCGCGCCGAGCGGCTCGGCGGCGCCAAGGGTCGCTACGCACTGCAGGCCGCGATCGCCGCGTGCCACGCGCGTGCCCGCGAACCCGGCGAGACCGACTGGGTACGCATCACCGCGCTGTACGACGCGCTCGGCCAGCTCGCACCGTCGCCGGTGGTCGAGCTGAACCGCGCGGTCGCCGTCTCGATGGCGTACGGCCCGGCGGCGGCGCTGCCCATCGTCGACGCGCTGAGCGCCGAGCCGTCGCTGCGCGCCTACCACCTGCTGCCCAGCGTGCGCGGCGACCTGCTGGTCAAGCTCGGCCGCAGCGCAGAAGCGCATGCCGAGTTCGAGCGCGCGGCCGGGCTGACGCGCAACCTGCGCGAGCGCGAGCTGCTGCTCGCGCGGGCGGCGGCCTGTGCGCCGTCGCTGCCGATCGTCGTCGGCCACGGAAGGCATTCGAGCTGACGACACGAAGCGGGGTATCTGAATACACCCACGCCGCTCTTCGCGGACGCAATACCGCCGCTCGTCGTCTGTCATGCTCGCCGCCCGCTGGGCCGGCCAGGCGGCCGTGAACTCCGCACGCCGTGGTGTCGCCGCGCTGCGACGACGCCGCTGAACGTCGTGCAGCCCCGCCGCTACGATCCGCCGCGGAGCGCTCGGGAGGGACCCGTGAGCGCTTCGCCTCCTTCCATCCACATCACAAGCACAAGGCATTTCATGAAGAAAGTTCTCCTAGTCGCCGCCTTGGCGGCAGCCGCTGCGTTCGGCGCCCAGGCCGCCGAACCCGCTGCACCCTCGTCGTTCAAGTTCCTGCTCGGCGCAGGCTTGACCTTCGGCGGCGACACGCTGATCACCGTGCCGTTCACCGACGGTTCGCACGACGACATCAAGGCCGGCGGCCTGGTCCATCTGTACGGCGGCGGCGAGTACCAGTTCAACGACAAGTTCGCGCTGCAGGGCACCGTCGGCTATCACATCAACGACACCCGGGCCGCGTCGAACGGCAGCGTTCGCTTCACCCGCGTCCCGGTCGATGTGCTGGGCCTCTATTCGGTGACCGACAAGGTCCGCCTCGGCGCCGGAGCCCAGTTCGTCAGCGGCGCGGAGCTCAAGGGCAGCGGCGTGGCCGACAACGTCAGCCAGAAATACGACTCGACCGTCGGCGCGATCGTCGAAGGCGAATACCTGTTCACGCCTCACCTGGGGCTGAAGCTGCGCTACGTGGCCGAGAAGTACAAGCCGCGCGACGGCGGCGAGAAGATCGACGGCAGCTACGGCGGCGTGCTGTTCAGCTACTACTTCTGAGGTTGGGCGGCACAGGCCCGTCAACGGGCCTGTGCCTGAGCGATTTTCAAGCCGCGCTCACGGCTGCGTCGTGACGGTCTCCAGCACCGACTCTTCCAGGACCGTACCGGCGGTGTTCGTGTGCAGCGCACGGATCAGCCCGAACCCCTTCGCGAACCACAGCGTGGACGGGCCGTCGACGCTGGTCTGCAGTGTCTTGATCCGGCAGGTGTCCGTGAACGTCTTGCCGCCGAGCGTGAGCGTCTCGAAGCCTTCGAAGGTCCAGGTCTCCTGGTTCGTCGTGGTGGTGACCTGTCCGGACGAGGTGCCGGTCAGCTGGGTGGCCGTGTCGGTGTAGGTCAGCGCGGCGGCCTGCCCGGCCTGCATCGCCAGCGGCAGCGTGTAGCCATCGGAATGGACCGTCTTGGCCTGCGCACTGCCGGTGCTGTCGTAGTCGAGGAAGCCCCAGAAACGGATGCCATTGGACTCCTGCGACCAGTAGAAGACGGAGGAGCGGACCGCGGTGCTGGAGTCGTCCGACATGTCCACGCTGCCGCTGCGCAGCGCGCCTTCGAAAGCCTCCTTGACGAGCACGACACTGTTGCGGCCGGCATCGTCGCCGCCTTCGTCGGTCGACTTCTCGATGAAGGCGGTGCCGGCGGTCACGTCGAAGCAGGAAGCGAAGGTCGGCCCGGCGGGCGTCGTGGGTGCGGAGGCATCGTCGCCGCCGCCGCCGCATGCGGCGAGCGTCGCGCACAGGCATACGGCTGACAGGAATGTAGGGGTTCGAGAAGGTGTCATGGGTCTGGTAGCGCACTGTGTGAAGTAAGCCGCGCTTGCGTTGAGCGCGGCCCGGTGAATGCCCGGCCGAGCGCAGTAACCTGCCGGCCGATCGGGGCACAGCGCCAGCGTACGTGCGTGTGCGCGCCGTTCGCGCTGCGGCGCCGCCGTGTTCGCTTCCCGCCAACAGA
>DATEFR010000869.1:0-8581 GCA_035280545.1 Burkholderiaceae bacterium
GAAGGCTACCAATTCAAGCTGCAGAGCCTGATCGACGGCGGCGATCGCATCGTGGGCATCGGCGACTACCGGGGAACCTACCGTGCGACCGGCAAGTCCATGCACGCGCGGGTGGTTCACGTGTGGGATCTGGCGGACGGCAAGATCGTGAGATTCGTGCAGTTCACCGACACGCTGCTGGTCGCGCGTGCGATGAGTTGATCGGTTACCACCGTCGGTTCCCCGTTGACCTAAGCCGCGCGGCCGCATGCTGCACATCGCCCGTCGACAGCTCAGTGGGTCGCGTGGCGCGCCTCTTCGGCATATGCCAGCAGTTCGAGCACCTCGTCATCGGTGGTCTCGGACAGATCGTTGTACAGGGGGCCGAAGGCACGCGCTGCGCCAGGCTGCGCCGCACAGATGACCTCGTCCGCTTGGTGCCGGATCTCTTCGCAGCCTTCGGCCGTCGCGGTCGGGAGTGCGACCACCAGTCGGCGCGTCCCTTGGGCCCGCAACGCCTTCAGCGCAATCAACACAGTGGAACTGGCGGTGACACCATCGTCAACCAGGATCACCGTCAAGCCTCTGACGTCCAAGGCCGGCCGGCCGGCACGGTAGAGACTTTCACGGCGTGCCAACTCCCGTTGCTCAGACCGTGTCACGGCTTCAAGGTCGTCGTCGCTCACGCGAAGCAGCCTGACGACCGTGTCGTACACGACGTGCATGCCACCGCTGGCAAGCGCGCCCATGGCGCAGTCCTCGTGCCCCGGCGCGGCCAGCTTCCGCACGACGAAGACGTCCAGTGGGGCGCGCAGCGTCCGTGCCACTTCGCAAGCCACTGCAATGCCGCCGGGCGGCGGAGCCAGCACGAGAACATTCGGCTGATCGGCATAACCCGCGAGCAGGTCGGCAAGCACCCGGCCGACGTGCCGCCGGTCCCGGAAGGCGGCCGCGTTGTCGCTCCGGCCCCGCTCCATCCATGTCGACGCCATGATCTGATGTCGATCAGTCGCCCCGGGATTCAGGCAGACCGCGCACTGTCGACCGGCGTGCAGGTCTGAAGCGAAGGTTCCAAGCGCCCCGAGAGGAACCTTGCCAAACCGGCTTCGCATCCTCGGTCGCGCTCGAGCGTGGCTCGCGGCGAAGTCTGTCGCGCGGCGCACGTGGCTCACGCCAGTCTCCGTTCCCCGATCACCTGCAGGACGGTCACGTGCGGTCACGCCGGAACGCCAAGTCGTGGTCGTCGTTCCAGCAGATATCACCTCGGGCCATGTTCGCCTCCTTGCCGTTCGGCCGGCTCGCGCAAATCGGTGGCCTGTGAAAAGGCCACCATGACGACAATCGATGGCAATCGCCGTGCCGAGTCGGTTCCGTTGCAGGGGTGTCCCGGCATCGCGAGGCACGCGCGCAAAGCCTGCGGCAAGAAGTTCCGCTCCCGCATGCCTCGGGGAATTGGCGGCCGTGAGTACGGCCATCAGGTGGGCCAGGCCATCGCCGACATCTCTGCGCCGGGCGGTGCTCATTCGCAAGCTGCGCACTGATAGGAACACCATGCCGACCGGGCTGCCCGCAGCTGCGCGTGGCGCCGCTCGCCGTCTTCGTATCGTCAGCCGCGAAGCTCAGGCCGCCTTGGCGAGCAGGCCGTGCGGGTCGATGACAAACTTCTTCGGCGCGCCGGCATCGAACTCCGAATATCCGCGCGGCGCGTCGTTCAACGAAATGACCTCCACGCCCACCGTCTCGGCGATCTTGATGCGGTCCCACAGAATGGCCTGCATCAACGCGCGGTTGTACTTCATCACGGGTGTCTGACCGGTGAAGAAGCTGTGGGACTTGGCCCAGCCCAGGCCCAGCCGGATGCTCAGCGAACCGTGCTTGGCCGCGTCGTCGACGCCGCCCGGATCCTCGGTGACGTAGAGCCCGGGAATGCCGATGCGGCCGGCCGCGCGCGTCACTTCCATCAACGAGTTCAGGACGGTGGCCGGCGCTTCGTGGCGGGCGCCCTCGTGGCCGTGTCCGCGCGCCTCGAAGCCGACCGCGTCGACGGCGCAATCCACCTCCGGCACGCCGAGTATGTGCGCCACTTGCTCGCCCAATGTCGCGTCGCGCGACAAGTCGACGACTTCGTAGCCCAGACTTCTGGGGTGCTCCAGCCGGGCCGGGTTGACGTCGCCGATGATCACGACCGCCGCACCCAGCAGGCGCGCCGATGCCGCCGCGGCCAGGCCCACGGGTCCTGCGCCGGCGATGTACACGGTGCTGCCGGGCCCGACGCCGGCCGTGACGGCGCCGTGGTAGCCGGTGGGCAGGATGTCCGACAGGCATGTCAGGTCGCGGATCTTCTCCATCGCCTGTGCCTTGTCGGGGAACTTCAGCAGATTGAAGTCGGCATACGGCACCATGACGTACTCGGCCTGCCCGCCGACCCAGCCGCCCATGTCGACGTAGCCGTAGGCGCCGCCCGCGCGTGCCGGATTGACCCCCAGGCAGACGCCGGTGTGCTGCTCCTTGCAGCAGCGGCAGCGCCCGCAGGCGACGTTGAACGGCACCGAGACCAGATCGCCCTTGGCCAGCGTTTCGACGTCGCGTCCGAGCTCGATCACCTCGCCGGTGATCTCGTGGCCGAGGATCAGCCCTTCCGGCGCCGTGGTCCGGCCGCGCACCATGTGCTGGTCCGAGCCGCAGATGTTGGTGGACACCACGCGCAGGATCACGCCGTGGTCTATGCGCCTGCCGCGCGGATCCTCGAGCTTGGGAAAGTCGATGGGCCGGACCTCGACGGTACCCGGCCTCACATACGCCACACCACGATTGGTCGACATTGCGATCTCCTTGAAGGTCAGAAGCTGTGTGCCACGCCCACGCCGTAGGCCGTGGTGCTGTCGCCGGTGTCCGGCTTGTTGCGCCCTGCGCTCACGTAGACGCTCGTCCGCTTCGACAGCCAGTAGTCGGCGCCCAGCCCCAGGAACTGCGACTTGGCGCCGTCCAGGTCCAGCCGTCCGTAGCCGGCCTTGATTTCGGCCAGTCCCACCTTGTAGGCCACGCCCAGGGTGTAGACCTTGGCCACGGAGTCGACCGTCGATTCGAACTTGCTTCGGTCGTACGCCCCCATCAGCGACCACGACCCTATCGTGTACTTCGCGCCGAGGAAGGTCACCGTGTCGTCGCTGCTGTTCTTCGACGTGGCGAGCATCAGCGACACCGGACCCTGGTCGTAGTTGAGCGAGACGCCGGTGTTGTTGCCGGTGCCCGCGCCCGCGGCGCTGGACTTCTCGAACGCGCCGCTGAGATGGAAGGCAAAGCCGTTGAAGCTCGGCGAGTCGTAGAAGACGCCGTTGGCCAGTCGCCCGTACTCCGGCGAACCGCTGTTGCTGGTGCGATCGCTGGAGTAGTTGTAGTGCCAGTACTGCCAGGCCGGCGAGGCGATGCGGTTGAAGTTCCCCCAGGGGTCGTAGGCCCAGTCGTTGGCCCAGACGGCATCGAGCGCGCGACCCAGTCGCACACTGCCCCAGCCCCCTTTGAGCCCGACCGTCGACTCGCCTTGCCAGAACGGCTTGGAGCCGACGCCTTCCTGCGTGCCGGTGTCGGCGTCGAAACGATGCGACAGCCTGAACGTGGCGGCGAGTCCGTCGCCGAGATCCTCGCTGCCGCTGAAGGCGAGGTTGCTGCGCTGGATGGTGCCGACGTTCTTGACCTTGTCGAAGCCGCGGAACACGCCGATGTCGATCAGCCCCGAGATGGCGACCGTCGACTGCGCGTGAGCCGTCGTGCTCGCAAGAAGAAGTGACGCGATGGAAATGGCGCTGAGCCTGCTGAAGGTCATGTGTTGGTCTCCTGTCGTTGATCTGGTTGGCTTGGATTGCGAGTCGCGGATTCGCGCCGCGATGCTCGGGCAAGCGTTGCGTGCGCGATTGCCGTATCGCGACGCGGATCAACGGGATTTCGACACGGTGCGCGCGAAGGGCGCGCGACAGGCCTTGCCGACCTCAGCTCTCGATTCGACGTGTGCCGAAGCTCTCGGTGAGTCGATCCAGGATGATCGCCAGCAGCACCACCGACAGACCGCTCTCGAAGCCCAGGCCGATGTCCAGGCGCTGGATGCTGGAGAGCACGTCGTTGCCCAGGCCGCCCGCGCCCACCATCGAGGCGATGATCACCATGGACAGCGCCATCATGATGGTCTGGTTGACCCCGGCCATCAGCGTAGGCAGCGCGATCGGCAGCTGCACCTTCCACAGCAGCTGCAGCGAGGTGCAGCCGAAGGCCTGGCCGGCCTCGACCTGCTCCTTGTTGACCTGGCGTATGCCCAGCGCGGTGAGCCGCACCACCGGCGGCATCGCGAACACCACCGTGGCGAGGATGCCCGGCACGCGGCCCAAGCCGAACAGCATCGCCGCCGGGATCAGGTAGACGAAGGCCGGCATGGTCTGCATGAAATCCAGCACCGGGCGCAGCAGCGCGTTGAAGCGGCCGCTGCGCGCGCACAGGATGCCCAGCGGCACGCCGACGGCCAGGCTGATCACGGTGGCGGAGAAGACCAGCGCCAGCGTCACCATGGTCTGGTCCCAGAAGCCGGTGAGGCGGATCACCAGCAGGCTGGCCAGCGCGAACAGGCCGAAGCGCCACTTCAGCCGCCACGTGCCCACCGCCACGACCACCAGCATCACGAGCCAGAAGGGCAGGCCCAGGAAGAAGACTTCGACCTGGCCCGCGAAGTTCTCGACGACGCGACCCACGGCGTCGAACACGCTGGCGCCTCGGGCCAGCAGCAGCTTGACGCCGTCGTTGACCAGTGCGCCCAGCGGCAGCACGCTCTTGTCTTGGCCCATGAGGGCGTGGATGAAGTCAGCCGGCATGGCGGGTACTCGCGATCTTGATGAGCAGGCTCTTGGGCGTGATGCAGCCGACGAGGCGTTCGGCCTCGTCGAACACGCTCACGGGGACATCCAGCCCGAGGACGGTGCGCAGGGCATCGGGCAGCGTGGTCGTGGCGGCGAGCCGGGTGCCGTTGCCTTGCGCGACGAGGCTGTCGGGCGCGCTGTCGACCAGGTCGGCCGCGGTGAGGTAGCGCGAGGTGTCCACGCCCTTGAAGAAGCGGCGCACGTAGTCGTTGGCCGGGCGCGTGACGATCTCGTGCGGCGTGCCTTCCTGCACCAGCGTGCCGCCTTCCATGATGCCGATGCGCGAGCCGATCTTGAGCGCCTCCTCGAGATCGTGCGAGACGAAGAAGATGGTGCGGCGCTGCTCGCGCTGCAGCTCCAGCATCATGTCCTGCATCTCGGTGCGCTTGAGCGGGTCCAGCGCGGAGAAGGCCTCGTCCATCAGCAGGATGTCGGGGTCCACCGCGAGCGCGCGTGCGAGCCCCACGCGCTGCTGCATGCCGCCGGAGAGCTGGCTCGGGTACTTCTGCGCATAAGCCGCGAGGCCGACCTGCTCCAGCACCCGCATGACCTTGTCCCGGCACTTGCGGATGTTGTCGCCGGCGATCTCCAGGCCGAAGGCCGCGTTGTCGAGCACCGTGCGGTGCGGCATCAGCGCGAAGCTCTGGAACACCATCGCGACGCGCTTGCGGCGCCATCGCACCAGCTCGGCGGGCGGCATCTTGACGACGTCCTGCCCGTCGATCGTGATGGAGCCGGACGTCGGCTCGACCAGGCGATTGATGAGCCGGATCAGCGTGGACTTGCCCGAGCCTGAGAGCCCCATCAGCACGTAGATCTCGCCGGCGTGCACGTCGAAGCTCACGTGGCTGAGGCCGACGACCTGCCCCGTGCGCTGGAAGACTTCGTCCTTGGACAGGCCTTGCTGCAGCAGCGTCAGCGCCTGCTGGGGCTTGCTCCCAAAGACCTTGGTCAAGTCGCGTATCTGGATCTTCGGTCTAGACATGCTCGGTTCCTGGGACAGTGAGGAAGGGGTTCGTGATCGGGTGCCGGGCTAGCGGTCGAGCTCGACATCGCTCACGGGCTTGCTGCAACAGGGCAGCATCCAGCCCTGCGCCACCTCGCGAGGGCGCAGGCCGCCGTTCTGGTTCATCTCGATCTCGCCGGCGAGCTTGCGCGTGCGGCAGGTGCCGCAGACGCCGCTGGCGCACGAGAAGGGCCAGCGGATTCCGGCGCGTTGCGCGGCCTGGAGGATGGTTTCGCCGGCGCCGCATTCGAAGCGCTCGCCGCGCGCCTTGAGGATGATGGCAAAGCGCTTGGCGCCGCCACCGTCCGGGCCGACCTCGGGCGATGCCTCGAGCGGTGCGGCCGGGGTCGCCTGCGTAGGCTCGAACGAGAAACTTTCTTCGTGGTAGCGCGCCATGTCGAAGGCCGCCTCGGCCAGCATCGCGCGCACCGCAGCCATGAACGGGGCCGGGCCGCAGCACCAGACCTCGCGCTCCAGGAAGTCGGGCACTTGCGAGCGCAACAGCGGCAAGCTCAGGCGTCCCAGCAGGCCGCTGTAGCCGGGCATGCTGCCGCGGCTCTCGCACAGCATCGTGGCGCGCCAGCGCGGCAGCGAGCGGGCCAGCAGCTTCAGCTCGTCGGCGAAGACGATGTCCTGCGGCGTGCGGGCGGCATGGATGAACTGCACGTCGGCATCCAGGCCCATGTCGCTCCAGGCGCGCGACATCGACATCAGCGGCGTGATGCCGCTGCCGCCCGAGAGATAGAGCTGCCCGCGCGCCGGCACCTTCACCGGGCCGGGCGGGAAGCAGAAGGTCCCGGCCGGGCCGGTGGCCGACAGGCGCGTGCCGGGGCGCATGTGCTCGTGCAGCCAGTTCGACACCCGGCCGCCGGGCACGCGCTTGACGGTGATGGTGAGCGTGTCGGGACGGGTCGGGCTGGAGCACAGCGTGTAGCAGCGGTTCACCGGCTCGCCGTCGATGTCCAGGCGCAGCGTGATGAACTGTCCCGGCCGGTAGCGGAAGATGCGGGCCTGCACCGAGCGCAGCATGAAGCTGCGCACGTCATGGGTCTCGTCGCGGACCCGCACGCATTCGAGCCATTCATCGTCGGCGCCCCAGACGGGCGCGGGCGCTTCGGCCAGATCGAGGTAGGACACGGTCATGGGATCGGCGCTCCGGTTCAAGGCCTCTGAAACGTTCCGCGCGTTCCCACTCAGAGCGTAGCACTCGCGCTGGCGCGCAGGCGGTTCACATACCAGGTGCAGAACGTCTCGACCAGGGCCTCGGTGTAGGGCGAGTAGGGGCCGGGCTCGTACGCGCTGCTGGCGATGCCGGCGTGCGCGGCTTCGACCAGGCGCCGGTCCTGATCGTTCGTGGCGTTCCATACCGCGGTCAGGTTCTCGACGTTGTAGTCCACGCCTTCGACCGCATCGCGGTGCACGCACCAGGTCGTGCGCACCAGCGTGCGGCCGGCGCTGAGCGGGATGGCCGAGAACGTCACCACGTGGTCGCTCATGAAGTGGTGCCAGGAGTTGGGCTGGGTCCAGAAGGTCAGGCCGCCGAGGACCTTCTCCGAGAATTCGCCCAGCAGCTTCTTGCACGCGACTTCGGCGTTCAAGGTCTGCGACTGGCCCGCGCGGTCCAGCGGCAGACGCTGGGTGCGAAACCCGGTGATGCGGGTGTCGAGCTCCTCCAGCCGCGCGCTGGGCAGGCCCATGGCTTCCCAGCGGGCGTGACTGTCCTTCACGATTTGCTCGAAGCGCGCCAGTCCTTCGGCGTTCTGCGGTCCGGGTTGGTAGCCAAAGCCGTGCTCGTAGATCGAGACGGTCAGCTCCGGATGGTTGCTCAGGCAGTGGTAGCACTCGCGATTGTTTTCCAGCGTCAGCTTCCAGTTGCCCGCTTCGACGAGGTCGACCTGGGCCGCGACCTTGCAGTCCTCGAGGCGGTGCGGCGCGAGGTAGGGGCGCATGCGCTGCGCCATTTCGTCGAAGTCGGCCGGCGGCTCGTCGGCCAGGCAGATGAAGATCAGGCCCTCGAGATTGCGCAGGTGCACCGTCCGCAGGCCGTGCTGCTCGCGCAGGAAGGCCTCGCCCATGTGGTCCGCGTGGATCAGCTTGCCTTCGAGGTCGTAGGTCCACTGGTGGTACGGGCAGACGATGTTGCCGAGGCTGCCCTGGTGTTCCTGGCACAGCCGCGAGCCGCGGTGGCGGCAGACGTTGTGGAACGCGCGCAGGTTCATGTCGTCGTCGCGCACGATCAGGATCGAGTCGGTGCCCACGTCCACCGTGAAGTAGTCGCCCGGCTCCGGCGCCTGCGGCGCGACGCCGACGAAGATCCAGTGGCGCCGGAAGATGTATTCCATGTCTGCCTGGAAGACCTCCTCGCTGAGGTAGAAGGGCGCTTCCAGACTGTAGCCGGGGCGCCGGCGCTCGAGCAAGGCGGCCAGGAGGGCGTTCGCCGAACCGGCGCGCGGATGCAGGGTGACGATGGATGGCTGGGTGGGCATGACGGAGATCCCTCGAATCCGTGGATGAGCCTCGCAGATGCTGGCACTGGGGAGCGCTTGGCGCCGTGATGAGCCATTGTTCGGGGACCCGGCGTGCCGACCTTGCGTACGTCGGACGCAGAGTTGTCAGGAATCGACACGTGCGTCGCGAGTGCCTCCACGGCAGGTCGTTCCCCCGAGGAAGGGCGCGACGAACTCCGTGTCGTGAT
>DATEFR010000870.1:0-5803 GCA_035280545.1 Burkholderiaceae bacterium
GGCGGCGCTGCCGCGGCCCCATTCGTCGCCTTCGCCGGGGCACCCCGGCGCGGCGCGGCGCGCGGGCGCGCTTTTTTCGCAGCGACCGGCGCCTTCTTCCGCGACGCGGCATCCGACTCAGCCGCCTCGGGAGCAGGCAGCGACTTCGCCGCGGCCGTCGCCGCCGCACCGACCGCTTCGCGCGCCGCAATCAGCGCGAACAGCTTCTTGTGCTCGTCGACGATGTAGTCGCCCAGGTCGCCGACGTCGGGCAGCGCGCGGCGGCACGCCGTCAGGCCGACCTCGAGCAGCCCGTTGTAGCTCTGCACCGTGATGTTCAGCGCGAGGCCGTGCCCAGGGATCGAGACCGGAAAGAAGTGCGCGAGCTTGGCCCCCGCGAAGTACAGCGGGAACTGCGGCCCCGGCACGTTCGAGATGGCGACGTTCGCGATCGGCGGAATCTGGTTCGCCAGCCGCGAACGCCCGTACAGCGATGCGAGCCCGCTCATCAGCCACGGCACGCCCAGCGACGGGAAGTCCATCGGGATCACGCCCTTGACGCTGCCCTGCAGCTTCTTGCCCTGGTTGGCCGATGCGTTGATCGCCGCGAGCCGCTCGAGCGGATCCTTGATGTCGGTCGCCAGGCTGACCAGCATCATCGAGACCTGGTTGTTCGCATCGGTGTTGCCGACTTCGCGCAGCGACACCGGCACGCCGGCGACCAGCGGCTTGTCCGGGCGCACGTCGTAGTCGTTCAGGTAGCGCCGCAGCGCACCGGCGCAGATCGCCATCACGATGTCGTTCAGGCTCGTGCCCGAACGCTTGGCCATCGCCTTGACCTCGGCCAGCGCCAGCGTGCGCGCGGCATACGAGCGCTGGTTCGTGATCGCGACGTTGAGCTGCGTGCGCGGGCCGAACTGGAAGCTCGGCAGGCTGAGCTTGCGCTTGCCGCCCTCGCCTTCCGTCTTCGGATAGAGCACGCCGACCACCGCCTCGAGCACCTCCGGCAGCGAGCGCACCAGCTTGACGGTCTGCGTCAGCGAGTTCGCGAGCGCCGCGCCCATCAGCTCCGCGACACCCAGCTGATACCGATTCGTGCGCAGACGCGGTCGCGGCGGCTTGACCGGCGGCGGGTTCGGGCTGTCGGACAGCAGCGCCTTCGCGATCGCGACGCCGGCCTGGCCGTCGATCCCCGCATGGTGGGCCTTGTTGTAGACCGCGACCTGCCCGTTCGCGAGCCCCTCGATCACGTAGGTCTCCCACAGCGGCCGGCTGCGGTCGAGCAGGCTCGAATGCAGCCGCGCGACGTACTTCTCGAGCTGATCGAAAGTGCCGGGACGCGGCAGGATCACGTGGCGCACGTGGTAGTCCAGGTCCACGTCCTCGTCGTCGACCCACACCGGGTTGGCCAGGTCGAACGGCATCAGTGCGAGCTTGCGCTGGAACACCGACGCGAGGTGGATGCGCGAGCCCATGTAGCGCTTCACGTCCTCGTAGAAGTCGCCCGCATGGCCCTCGGGCAGGTCGAGGATCTGCAGGCTGCCGACGTGCATCGGCATCTCGGGCGATTCGAGATGCAGGAACGAGGCATCCATGCCGCTCAAGTGATTCATCGGTCGTCTCCTTGGTGCGTCCCGTTCGGGTTCAGGCGGCGCGCTTGCGCTCTTCCTCTTCGATCAATGTGCGCTTGGACAGCTTGCCCACCGGCGTCTTCGGCAGCTCGGGGCGCAGCTCCAGCGCCTGCACCATCTCGTGCTTGCCGATGCGGTCCTTCAGGAAGTCCTTCAGCTCGTCCAGCGTCAGCGCAGGCGCGCCGGCCTTCACCTTGACGAACGCCTTCGGCGACTGGCCGCGGTACTCGTCGGGGATCCCGATCACGCAGACCTCCTCGACCGACGGGTGCTCGTAGATCGCCTCTTCGATCACGCGCGGGTAGACGTTGTAGCCGCCGCACAGCAGCATGTCCTTGGTCCGGTCGACGATGAAGACGAAGCCATCCTCGTCCATGCGCGCGACATCGCCGGTGCGGAAGTAGCCGTCGGGCGTCATCGCCTTCGCGGTCGCCTCCGGATTCTTCCAGTAGCCCTTCATCACGTTCGGCCCGCGGATGCACAACTCGCCGACCTCGCCCAGCGGCACGTACCGGCCAGGCTGCGTCAGGTCCTCGAACTTCAGCTCGATGTTCGGGATCGGCATGCCGCACGAGCCGGCCTTGCGCATGCCGTGCGCCGGCGTGAAGGTGCCGGTCGGCGAGGTCTCGGTCATGCCCCAGCCTTCGCAGAGACGGCTGCCGGTCAGCTCGTGGAAGCGCGTCGCCACCTCGACCGGCAGCGGCGCGCCGCCCGAGCCGCAGAACTGCAGCGAACGCAAAGCGCCTTCCTTCACCTTCGGGTGGTTCGCGAACGCGGTGTACATCGTCGGCACGCCGGCGAACAGCGTGATGCGCTTGTCGACCAGGTCGCGGATCGCCGCGTCCAGATCGAAGCGCGCGTGCAGCACCAGGTGTGCGCCCAGGCGCACGCCGAACAGCAGGTTGACGGTCAGCGCATAGATGTGGAACAGCGGCAGCACGACCAGCGCGCGCTCCTGGCCTTCGCTGAGCACGCGCGGGTCGCCTTGCGACGTCTCCATGTACTGCGCGCAGGCCGCGCTCAGGTTCGCATGGGTCAGCATCGCGCCCTTGGGCAGCCCGGTCGTGCCGCCGGTGTACTGCAGGGCCGCGACCGCCTGGGTCAGGTCGCCCAGCGCATGCCGCTCGTAGTCGCCGCGGTTGGCGAGCAGCGCCTCGAAGCGCAGGTGACGCGCGTCGTCGGGCACGTCGACGAGTTGCTGCGCGCCTTGCAGATGCGCGCGCACCGCTGCAGGCTGTGCGGCATAGTCGGCGAGGTTGCCAATCACCAGCGTCTTCAGCCGCGTCGTGCCGAGCAGGCGGCCCATCTGCGGGTACAGCGCGGCCAGGTCCAGCGTCACGAGGATGTCGGTCTCGCTGTCCTCGATCTTGTGTGCGAGCACGCGTTCGGCATCCAGCGGCGAGTAGTTGACGACCGTACCGCCCGCTTTCAGGACGCCGAAGAACGCGATCGCATAGTGCGGCGTGTTCGGCAGATACAAGCCGACATGCACGCCGGGGCCGACGCCGAGCGCCTGCAAGCCTTTCGCGGCACGGTCGGCCAGCTGGCCGAGCTCGCGATAGGTCAGCGTGCGGCCCATGAACTCCAGCGCCGGATGCTCGGGCCAGCGCTCGACGGCGTCGTCGAGCAGTTGCTGCACCGGCAGCAACGGCAGCTCGGCATCCCAGCGGACGCCTTTGGGGTACGACTTGATCCAGGGGTGCTGCTGCTCGGCCACGCTGTTGTCTCCGTCGTTGGTGAAGTCGTTGGTGAGGTGTCGATCCGGGGAACGGGCGTGTCGCGCGATCTTGCGGGCGCCGTGTGGTCCCGGCCCGGGGGATTTACCCGAGGTCGGCGATTTGCCGCCACCCGGCCTCGGCGACCGCGCGGGCGCGGCTGCCGGTCTCGTACGCATGCGCGCTGCTGGCCGATCCGTCCAGCGCACGCTTCAGGATGCCCTGCGAGATCGCGGCACCGCGAAACAGGTTGTAGGCCAGGTAGAACGACCACTCGGCAGCGCTCGGCGGCGCCATGCCGACCCGCTCGCAATAACGCTCGACATAAGCCTCGGCCGACGGGATGCCGAGCGCCGCCAGGTCCAGCCCGGCGAGGCCGCGCATCACGCCGGCCGGCGAGCTCCACGCCAGCGCGTGATAGGCGAAGTCGGCCATCGGATGCCCCAGTGTCGAGAGCTCCCAGTCCAGCACCGCGACGACACGCGGCTCGGTCGCATGGAACACCAGGTTGTCCAGCCGGTAGTCGCCGTGCACCAGCGCGGTGGCATCGCCGGCCGGAACGTGCTGCGGCAGCCAATCGATCAGCCGGTCCATCGCCTCGATGCGCTCGGTCTCCGACGCGCGGTACTGCGCGCTCCAGCGGCCGATCTGCCGCGCGAAGTAGTTGCCCGGCTTACCGTAGTCGGCAAGCCCCGCGGCCGCGACGTCGACCCGGTGCAGCGCCGCGATCACGCGGTTCATGTCGTCGAACAGCCGTGCCCGCGCATCGGGCTGGAAGCCGGGCAGCGCCGGATCCCACAGGATGCGCCCCTGCACATGCTCCATCACGTAGAACGCGCTGCCGATCACCGATGCGTCCTCGCACAGGCAAAGCATGCGCGGCACCGGCACTGCGCTCGCGTGGAGCGCGTCCATCACGCGGTACTCGCGCTCGATCGCGTGCGCCGACGGCAGCAGCACCCCCGGCGGCTTGCGGCGCAGCACGTAGTGACGCGCCGGCGTGCGCAGCAGGAACGTCGGGTTCGACTGCCCGCCCTTGAACTGCTCGACGACCAGCGGCTCGCTGAAATCGACACCCTCGTCGTGCACGTGATCGCGCAGGTAGGCCGCCAACGCGACGACATCGAAACGGTGGCGCTCCTGCACCGGGGACGTCCCCACGAATTGTTCGAACATCGCTCCTTGCCTGTGTCGCGGTCGGTCGGAGGTTCTATGTCGAATCGTCGGGGCCCCGCTGTCACCTGCGTTTCAGTGTTTGTGCGGATGGCGGCGAGCTGCAACACAATCCGCCGATCTCGGATCCCCGCCACGAACCGTCCGACCACCATGCCACGACTGTCTCGCCGTCATCTCCTCGGCGCCGGCCTCGGCGCCACCGTGTTGCCGAACGCCGCTGCCGTCGCCGCCGCGAAAGCTCGCGCCACGCCCGCTTCCACGGCTGGCGACGCCGTCGAGGAACGCAGCCTCGCCGACCTCGCGGCCGCCATGGCAGCGGGCCGCACCAGCGCTGAGCGCTTGGTGGCCGCGTACACCAAACGCATCGAGCGCCTGGACCGCGCCGGCCCGAAGCTGTCCAGCGTGATCGAGCTGAACCCGGATGCGCTGTCGATCGCGAAGGCGCTCGACGTCGAGCTGCGCCGCACCGGCCGGCCGCGCAGTCCGCTGCACGGCATGCCCATCCTGGTCAAGGACAACATCGACACCGCCGGCCGCATGCTGACGACGGCCGGCTCGCTCGCGCTCGCCGACACGCGGCCGGGCGAAGACGCGTTCGTCGTGCAACGCCTGCGGGCGGCCGGCGCGGTGATCCTCGGCAAGGCCAATCTCAGCGAATGGGCCAACATCCGCAGCAGCCAGAGCACCAGCGGCTGGAGCGCACGCGGCGGGCTCGCGCGCAACCCGTACGTCCTGGATCGCGACACCTCCGGGTCGAGCTCGGGCTCGGCGGTCGCCGCCGCCGCGAGCCTGTGCGCGGCCGCGGTGGGCACGGAAACCGACGGGTCCATCCTGAGTCCGTCGTCGATCTGCGCGCTGGTGGGCCTGAAGCCCACCGTCGGCCTGATCAGCCGCAGCGGCATCATCCCGATCGCGCCCAGCCAGGACACCGCCGGCCCGATGGCGCGCAGCGTGCGCGACTGTGCGCTGCTGCTGGCCGGCATGGTCGGCACCGATCCGCGCGACGACGCGACACTCGGCGCGCCGAGTGCGCCGGTCGACTACCTCGCGGCGCTAGACGCGAATGCGCTGAAGGGCGCGCGGCTCGGCGTCGTGCGCCAGTTCTTCGGTTTTCACGACATCGTCGAACGCGCGTACGTGCCGGTGCTCGCGGCGCTCGAGCGCGCCGGCGCGGTGCTGGTCGACCCGGTCAAGCTGCCGGACTTCGACAACAACGTCAACGACGCCGAGATGACGGTGCTGCTCTACGAGCTGAAGACCCATCTGAACGCGTACCTCGCGAAACGCGGATCGGCCTCGCAG
>DATEFR010000871.1:0-5550 GCA_035280545.1 Burkholderiaceae bacterium
TCTTCAGGCGTGCGACGGGGTGATCAGGATCTTGCCCTGGCGCTCGCCCGCCGCCGCGGCCGCAACAGCTTCCTTGATCTGCGCGACGTCATAGGTCGCCTGGATCGGCGCGCTGAGCTTGCCTGCCGCGATCAGCCCGGCCAGTTCGGTGAGCAACGCGAACTGCTGGGGCTGCGGCGTGACGCGAAACCAGCGCGCCAGCCAGAAGCCCTTCAGCGTGACATCGCGGAACACCAGCTCGCGCGGCGACACGCTGCAGGGCTCGCCGCTGAGGGCACCGTAGTTCACGATGCTGGCGCCCTCGGCCAGCGTGGTGGCCAGCCGCATCGTCGCTTTGCCGCCGACGGCGTCTATGCCCAGCTTGACGGCGCCACCGCCGGTCGCCGTCTTCACGCGTTCGGCGAGATCGTCGCCATCGACCAGCACCACGTCGCCGCCTTGCGCCTGCACCCCGGCCACGGCCGATTCGCGGCGAACGACGTTCACGGTCTTCAGGCCGCGCAGCCTGGCCAGCTGCACCAGATAGCTGCCGACGCCCGAGTTCGCGCCGTTCTGGATCACCCAGTCGCCTTGACGCAGATCCGCGAACTCGCTGAGCAGCAGCGAGGCGGTCGGCGGGTTGACGGTGAGCATGGCCAGCTGCTTGGCATCGGCACCGCCGGGCAGCGGGATCAAGCGGGCAGCCGGCACGACCACATGCGTCGCCCAGGTGCCCGAACCCGGCGGCAGCAGCACGGTCTGGCCGATCGCCGCGCCTTGCGTGTCCGGCCCCAGCTCGACCACGCGGCCCACGCCTTCGTTGCCGCCGACGGCCGGCAGGGGCGGCAGCACGCCGTACTGGCCGGTGAGCTGCAGCACGTCGCTGGGATTGATAGGCGCCGCCAGCACGGCCACCAATGCCTGCCCCTGCGTCAGCGCCGGGCGCGCAAAGGGCACGGCTTCGATCACGGCCTGCGGCACCGGACCGCGTTCGGAATATTGGGCTTTGAGCATCGTCGTCATGGCGGTTTCCCCCGTGCCGTTTTGGCGTGTTGGCGATCGAGGAATCCTAAGGAGAACTGGGCGGCGATGGAACCCATCGCCATCGGCAAAATCTTTTGCCGCGACGACAACAATGAACGGAGGCCACCATGGACAAGCTGCGCGCCCTGCAATACCTGCTCAAGGTGGCGGACACCCTGAGCTTCTCGCGCGCCGCGAAGGCGTTTGCCGTGCCGGCGTCGTCGATCTCGCGCCGCATCACCGACCTGGAAGCCGAGCTCGGCGTGGAGCTGCTGCACCGCACGACACGCACGGTGCGACTCACCGAAATCGGCGCGCTCTACCTGGAGCAGGTGCGCGCCGGCATGGCCCGGCTGAACGATGCCGACGAGCTGGTCGGGCAGCGCAGCAGCACGCCGAGCGGAACCTTGCGCATCAGCGCGATGCCCAGCTACGGCCAGTTGCTGCTGATGCCGGCGCTGCAGGACTTCTGCGACCGCTATCCCCACATCGTGCTGGACGTGCATCTGAGCGACACACTCGTGGACCTCGGCCGCGACCAGATCGACATCGCGATCCGCGGCGGCCGCCAGCCGCAGGACCGCGTGGTCGCGCGCAAGCTCGATCCCAACCGCTTCATCCTGGCGGCCTCGCCGCAATACCTGGCGCAACGGGGCACGCCGCGTTCGCTGGACGACCTGCCCGGCCACAGCGCGCTCATGTACCGCGGACCGAACACGCTGATCAAGTGGCAGGGGCTGGACGAGGACGGCTGGCGCGAAGTCCCCGTCGCGCCGGCGTTCATCAGCAACGACGGCGCCAGCCTGATCACGATGGCGTGCAAGGGCCGCGGGCTGGTCCTGCTGTCGGAATGGGGCTTGAGGGACTACCTGCGTCGCGGCGAGCTGGTCCGGGTCACGCTCGAGCAGCCGGTGTCGGTCGGTCGGGGCGGCGAGTCGGGCATCTACCTGCTGTACCTGCAGACCCGCTACCAGATCCCGAAGGTGCGGGTCGCCGTGGAGTTCCTGATGCAGCGGCTGGGAACGCCCTGACGATCACCGATCGCGCAAACGCCGCCGCCGCGTCACGAGCGCGATGCCCGCGAGGCCCGCCCCGATCAGCGCGTAGATCGACGGCTCGGGAATCGCCGTGGCCAGCGACACGCTACGCCGCCCGCCATGATTCAGCTTGATCTTCGAGTCAGGACGATCCCGGCCACTCTTCGGGAAGTCGCCGCCGAAAACCACAGGGTTGCGGCTCGTTGACGTGCCCGAAAGGCCGAAGCTGACGCGGTCGGCGCTCAGGTCCGTGGTCGCGTTGCCGAACGTGACGTCGTCACGCGGCTCGAACGTGTTCGGCCCGGCATGGACGCTGCTGCCCGATGCGTCCAGCGCCAGCGTGCAGCCGCACAACGCCAACGACAACAGTTTGCTTCGGTTCATCGTGATTCTCCGCAACGCGCCGCACGCGTGCCACCCGCGAAATTTAGGCGCCGCATAGCGTTTCCGCGCCCCACGATCCGGCGGGAGAGTTACTGCCTACGTAGCAGAACGTAGGACTGCCGGCCCTCGAACAAGACAGGGCCCGAGTTCTTCCTGATACAGCGAGGCGCATTCGCTCCAGCGTCATCACAAAATCTCACACCGGTCCGCTGCGCCGATCCCACACTTCCCATTCGAGGCGCTCGCGCCCAAGACAAGGAGTCGATCCCATGAAGAAGACGTATCGTGGTCTGTTGCCGCTGCTGTTCGCGGCCCTGATCCCATTGGGCGCCGCGGCAGCGGATGCGCCCGGCAAACATCCTGCCTACCTGCACGCGCTGTCGGATCTGCGCGCGGCCCACACGCTGATCGAGCAGCGGCCGGGCGGAAGCGCCCAGGTCCATGCGGACGAACAGCGGGCGATCATGTACATCGATGAAACCATCAACGAGATCAAGCGCGCCTCGATCGACGACGGGAAGAACCTCGACGATCATCCGCCGGTGGACACGAAGCTCGACCGCAACGGCCAGCTGCATCAGGCCAGCGAGCTGCTGCACAAGGCCCGGACCGACATCGCGCAACAGGAGGACAGCGGCGCCAACACCCGTGGCCTGCGCAATCGCGCGCTCATGCACCTCGACAAGGCGATCCAGGCCACCGATCTCGCAATCAAGGACGCGACCGGCGGCCGCTGACGTTCACGCGGGCTCGTCCGCGGCGGACGTGCGCGGCCGCACGAACATTCAGACGAACGTGATGCCCTGCGCGAGCGGCAGCTCGGTCGAGTAGTTGATCGTGTTGGTCGTGCGCCGCATGTACTGCTTCCACGCATCGGAGCCGCTCTCGCGATCGCCACCGGTTTCCTTCTCGCCGCCGAACGCACCGCCGATCTCGGCACCGCTGGGCCCGATGTTGACGTTCGCGATGCCGCAGTCGGAGCCCGCGGCCGACACGAATTTCTCGACCTCGCGCACGTTGTTCGAGAAGATGCACGACGAGAGGCCCTGCGGCACATCGTTGTGCAGCGCCAGCGCGGCGTCGAAGTCGTCGTAGGTCAGCACGTACAGGATGGGCGCGAAGGTCTCGTGGCGCACGATCTCGGTCTGGCCCGGCATCTCGATCACCGCCGGCTTCACGTAGTAGCCGTTCGGGTAGCGGTCCGCGAGCACGCGGTTGCCGCCGGTCAGCATGCGGCCGCCCTGCGCCTTCGCGGCGGCGAGCGCGGTCTGCATCTGATCGAACGAGCCCTGGTCGATCAGCGGACCGACCAGCGTGCCGGGGGTCAGCGGGTTGTCGATCTTCAGGCTCTCGTACGCGGCGAGCACCTTCGCCAGCAGCGCCTCCTTGACCGAGCGGTGCACGATCAGGCGGCGCAGCGTCGTGCAGCGCTGGCCGGCGGTGCCGACCGCACTGAACAGGATCGCACGCACGGCCATGTCCAGGTCGGCATCGGGCGTCACGATCATCGCGTTGTTGCCGCCCAGCTCGAGGATGCGCCGGCCGAAACGTGCGGCGACCTTGGGCCCGATCGCGCGCCCCATGCGGGTCGACCCGGTGGCGGAGATCAGCGCGACGTCCGGGCTGTCGACCAGCGCTTCGCCCAGCGGCGCCTTGCCGATGACGATCTGCACCAGGCCCTCGGGCGCCTTGGGGCCGAAGCGCGCGATCGCGCGTTGCAGAGCCTTGACCGTTGCAAGCCCCGACAGCGGCGCCTTCTCCGACGGCTTGAAAACCAGCGGGTCACCGCACACCAGCGCGAGTGCCGCGTTCCACGCGAACACCGCGCTCGGGAAGTTGAACGCCGTGATCACACCCACCGGTCCGAGCGGGTGGTACTGCTCCATGATGCGATGGCCGGGGCGCTCCGAGACGATGGTCTTGCCGTACAGCTGGCGCGACAAGCCGAGCGCGAACTCGCAGATGTCGATGCACTCCTGGACCTCGCCCAGCCCTTCCTCGACGATCTTGCCGACCTCCAGCGAGACGATGCGGCCGATGTCGGCCTTGGCCGCCCGCAACTCCTCGCCCCACAGCCGCACCAGCTCGCCGCGTACCGGGGCCGGCACGTCGCGCCACACCTTGAAGGCGGCACGCGATTTCGCGATCACGCCGGGCATCGCGGCCGGCGGCGTTTCATGCACGCGCGCGAGCTCGGCACCGTCGACAGGTGAGGTCACGCGCAGGTCGCCCCCGGTGACTTCCTCCGGCGTGATCCCGCAGCGTTGGAATACGGCGTGCAGTTCGTGGGGGGTGCTGGCGTTCGTGCTGGCGGTCATGCTGTCTCCAGATCGCTGCCGGCGTCCCGCAAAGACACGCGAGGGCAGCGCAAACTCACAAAGGTGCGCCCTATCGTAGCGCGACCGGCCGCACGGGCCCGGCGACAATCGTGCAACGCTTCCAGGGCCGACATGATCCACGTGACGTGCACGCACCACTGTGAGACTTCGACGATGCGAGACGCGTCGCGCCGCCGCGTCTGCCTGGCGGGTGCGTTGTCGCTGCTGGCCGGCTGCGCCGCGGCGCCGGATCTTCGGGCGAGTGCCGGCGCCGAGCTCGGCGTGAGCGGCACGCTGCGCGCTGCGATCAACTTCGGCAACCCCATCCTCGCGAACCGTGGCGCGGACGGCGAGCCGCACGGCGTGTCGGTGGATCTCGCGCGCGAAGCGGCTCGACGCCTGGGCGTGGCCATCGAACTGGTGACGTTCAATTCCGCAGGCAACGTCGTCGATGCGGTCAAGGCGAAGCAGGTCGACCTGGCATTCGTCGCGATCGATCCGGCGCGCGCCGCCGACATGGACTACACCGCGCCCTACGTGATCATCGAAGGCGCCTACCTGGTACGCCGCGACTCGCCGCTGCAGCGCAACGAGGAGGTCGACCGCCCCGGTACGCGCGTCGCGGTCGGCCGCGGCAGCGCGTACGACCTGTTCCTCGCACGCGAGCTGAAGGCGGCCTCGCTGGTGCGAGCGCCAACCTCGCCGGCCGTCACCGATCTGTTCCTCGCGCAGAACCTGGAGGCCGCCGCCGGCGTGAAGCAGCAGCTCGAGGCCGACGCCAGGCGCGTTGGTGGCGTGCGTCTGCTGCC
>DATEFR010000872.1:0-4273 GCA_035280545.1 Burkholderiaceae bacterium
CGCAGCACGGCCATGCCGCTGCTGAAGCCGAGCGCGATCCCGGTTTCGGCCGCGGCCTGCGATCGCAGCGCCGAACGCAGGCGATCGTCGACGTCGCGCACCGATGCATCGTCGACGCCCACCAGCAGCAGGCAGAACTCCTCGCCGCCGTAGCGGCACAGCAGGTCGTTGCGGCGCGCGCATTCGCGCAGCACCTTCGCGACCGTCTGCAGCGCGCGGTCGCCGGCCTCGTGCCCCCAGCGGTCGTTGATCGCCTTGAAGTGGTCGATGTCCAGCATCAGCACCGCGGCGGTCTGGCCATCGCGCCGCGCCTTGGCGACCGCGTCGGCGGCGCGGATGCGCCAGGCGCGCCGGTTGAACAGCCCGGTCAGGCCGTCGGTGTCGGCCTGTCGACGCAGCTCGTGCTCGGCCTCTTCGTGCCAGCCGACCAGCAAGCCTATGGTCGTCAAGGTCAGCACGATGTGGTTGAGGATCGCGCCGAACACATTGACCGGGTGCGGCGTGCGCAGCGTCGGGTAGAGCTCGGTGAAGAATGCGCCGAGGATGCCGCGCGTGACCGTGACGACTGCCAGCGATCCGAGGCAGACGACGATCAGGCCGCGCCAGCGCCGGCTCGCGTGCGGCGCGGGCCAGATGCACGCCAGGCACACCAGCGCCATCAGCAGCGCGAGCCCGAGGTTCGACCAGCCGACACGCACCGGGTAGCTGTCGAAGCTGAGCGCGTAGCCGAGTGGCGTCAGGACTGCCGCGGCCAGCAGCACGTGCCGCCCGGGCCGCGGCCCGAGCCAGCCGCGCAGCGCGTGCCACATCAGCACGAAGCTCGCGCCCAGCAGGGCGATCCAGATCGTCGAAAACAGCCGATCGTGGATCGGCTTGGCGAGCAGGAAGCTGGCCCACGCGAGCGCCTGCGCCACCGCAGAGCCGAGCACGTGGCGCGCCGCCGGGCTGACGCGCCAACCCATCACCGACGGCACCGCGATGGCCATCGCGAAGACGTTGGCCAGCATCACGGCCAGCAAGGTGTTGACGTCCAGGTTCACGCGCGGGTTGCGGAAAGAAGCCGACTCGGTTCGATATCAGCGGGGCAGCCTTCCATTTGAATCGCCAATTCCTGGAAGAATGCGCGGCGACTGCTACTCTTTTCGAGCCATATTTCGCGGTTGTGAACTCCCTTGGACTGAACACGGGCGCGATACGCGCCGCGATCGTCGATCTCGACGGCACCCTGGTCGACACGCTGGGCGATTTTGTCGTCGCGGTCAATGCGATGCTGGCGGAGCTCGGCTACCGCGCGGTCGAGCGCCGCTTTCTCGAGCACACGATAGGCAAGGGCTCGGAGCATCTGATCCGCAGCACGCTCGCGCATGTCGGCGCGCCGGCTTCGGCATACGACGCGGCCTGGGCGCGGTACCAGCAGCACTACCTGGCGATCAACGGGCAGCACGCGAACGTGTACCCGGGCGTCCGGGAAGGCTTGCAGCGGCTGCGTGAGCACGGCCTCGCGCTCGCGTGTCTGACCAACAAGCCCAGCGCGTTCGTGCGCCCGCTGCTGGAGGTCAAAGGGCTGGACCGGTATTTCGCCGTCGTCTTCGGCGGCGATGCGTTCGAGCGCAAGAAGCCCGATCCGCTGCCGTTGCTGAAGACCTGCGAAGCGTTGGGCCGGCTGCCGTCGTACACGCTGATGATCGGCGACTCGAGCAACGACGCGCGCGCCGCGCGTGCGGCCGGCTGCCCGGTCGTGCTGGTCAGCTACGGCTACAACCACGGCGAGCCGGTCGCCGCGGTCGATGCCGACGGCGTGATCGACCGGATCGACGCAATCGAGCTCGGCGCGCGCCCCGATGCGGCCGCTCAGTTGCTGTTGTAGCCGGCGTTGCTGCCCGGCACGGTCGCGGCCTTGCCCAGCAGCGCCTCCTTCAGGCCGGCATCGGCCGGTGCCTTGCCGAGCCAGATCTTCATCAGCGCCGAGTAGAACTCGGGTTCCTTGATCGGCTGGCCGGTCGGCTGGCCGTTGACGACGATCACGGTCCCGGTGCCCGGCACCCACTCGACGCCGAACCATTCGCCGGCCTTCAGGTTCTTGCGGCTCGAGAAGATCTCGCTCATCTGCATGATGCCGCCGATCGACTTCGAGAACTCCTCGCGCGGTGCGTTCTGTTCCATGCCCTTGGTGAACAGCTTGCCGAGCTCGTTCGCGTCGATCTCGCGCAGCATCACGATCTTGATCAGGCGCGGGCCGGGGGTGGCGAGCACGGCCTCGGTGTTCGTCGCCTTGGCCGACAAGTACAGGCCGGCGGCGTAGACCTTGAAGATCGCCTTGTAGCGGACGCCCGCGCCGTTGAGCTGCAGTCGCGCGCCGCCGAGCTGGATGCTGTTGTCGAACTTGACGCCGCCGACCTCGGTCGTCCCGGCCGCGGCCGCAGCGGGTGCCGATCCGGTCGTCGCGCCCTGCGCAGCCGCGGTCAGCGGCAGGGCCAGCGAGGCGGCGGTGGTGACGAGGGCGATGAGCGCGCGACGGATCACGTTTGATGTCTCCAGATGGGGCTGTTGTGGGGGCGTTGTGTCGCAAGTTGACACGGGTTCACATTGTCGGCGTGGACCGTTCCGGATAGGAGTGCTGCTAGACTCCGCGCATGTTCATTTCGCGCAATCTCACCGCCGGGCCGCTGGCCCGAGGAGCCTGGCCCTGGCGGGCCCAGCCTGCTCACGCCTGAGATCCCGCGACTTTTGTCGCGGTTTGCGCGGTCGGCGGACGTTTCCCGCCGAGTCCGTTCCAACGAATCCCGCGTGCCGGCCGATCGCCGCGCGCCGGCCTGTGGAGGGCCATGAACATGATCACCGAACTCGAATTCAAGAGCCTGGCGGGCGAGGGCTACAACCGCATCCCGCTGATCGCCGAGGCCTTCGCCGACCTCGAGACGCCGCTGTCGCTGTACCTGAAGCTTGCCTACACGAGCGGCAACGGCAAGAACAGCTTCCTGCTCGAATCGGTCGTCGGCGGCGAGCGCTTCGGCCGCTACTCGTTCATCGGGTTGCCGGCGCGCACGCAGCTGCGCGCGACCGGCTTTCGCACCGAGGTCGTGACCGACGGCGCGGTCGTCGAGACGCACGAGGGCAACCCGCTGGACTTCATCGCCGAGTATCAGCGGCGCTTCAAGGTCGCGTTGCGCCCCGGGCTGCCGCGCTTCTGCGGCGGGCTTGCCGGCTACTTCGGCTACGACGCGGTGCGCTGCATCGAGCCCAAGCTCGCGAAGACGCAGAAAGACGGCGGTCTGGACACCCCCGACATCCTGCTGCTGCAATGCGAGGAGCTCGCGGTGATCGACAACCTGTCGGGCCGCTTGTACCTGATCGTCTACGCGAACCCGGCCGAGCCCGAAGCGTTCCACCGCGGCAAGCGCCGCCTCAACGAGCTGGCCGACAAGCTGAAGTACAGCGTGACCGCGCCGGCGGTCAAGCGCGGCGCGGCGCACGGCGTCGAACGCGGTTTCGCGAAGGCCGACTACCTGGCCGCGGTGCTGCGCGCGAAGGAGTACATCGCGGCCGGTGACATGATGCAGGTGCAGGTGGGCCAGCGTCTTTCGAAGCGCTACACCGAGTCGCCGCTGAGCCTGTACCGCGCGCTGCGCTCGCTGAACCCGTCGCCGTACATGTACTTCTACGACATGGGCGACTTCCAGATCGTCGGCGCGAGCCCCGAGATCCTGGTGCGCCAGGAGCACACGCCCGACGGCGACAAGGTCACGATACGCCCGCTGGCCGGCACGCGGCCGCGCGGCGCGACACCCGAGCTCGACAAGGCGCTGGAGCAGGAGCTGTCGAACGACCCCAAGGAGCGCGCCGAGCACGTGATGCTGATCGACCTGGCGCGCAACGACATCGGCCGCATCGCGAAGACCGGCAGCGTCAAGGTGACCGACGCGTTCGTGATCGAGCGCTACTCGCACGTGATGCACATCGTCAGCAATGTCGAGGGCCTGCTGAAGGACGGCATGACCAGCCTGGACGTGCTGCGCGCGACGTTCCCGGCCGGCACGCTGACCGGCGCGCCGAAGATCCGCGCGATGGAGATCATCGACGAGCTCGAGCCGGTCAAGCGCGGCATCTACGGCGGCGCCTGCGGTTATCTCAGCTTTGCCGGCGACATGGACGTCGCGATCGCGATCCGCACCGGCATCGTCCAGAACCAGACGCTGTACGTGCAGGCCGCGGCCGGCGTCGTCGCCGATTCGATCCCCGAGATGGAATGGCGCGAGACCGAAGCGAAGGCGCG
>DATEFR010000873.1:0-6336 GCA_035280545.1 Burkholderiaceae bacterium
TGAAGCCCGGCGCGCCGAAGCCCAGGAAGCGCGGACCACGGCGCAGCCGCATCGGCATCGGCGCGCGCGATTCGTTGACCCAGTAGATGCAGCCCCGCTGCGCCCAGTAGGCCTGGCGCTCGAAGTTGACGCGCCCGGCAAAGCCGGTGTCCGCCGGGAAGATCAGGTACTCGTCGGGCAGTTCGACGATCGCCTGCACCAGGTCGCCGGGCGATTCGCCGTCGCCGCGGTGCACCAGCAGCACCCGCTGAATCCGCTCGGCGTCGAAGCGGTCGGCCTCGACCTCATCCCGGTACACCACGATTTCGTGCCCTTGCCAGGCGGTGCGCCATGAAGCTCTCATCGCAAATCTCTCCTCAGAACCGGTGACGGTAGCGCGCATCGGGGCGCGATTCCTGTGAAAGAACGCGTCACATGCAAGCAGCCGTAGGATCGCTCCGGAGGAGAGCGGGCGCAAGCTTCGTTACGTGGGCGTGTCCGGCAGGTTCTCGATGCGGACCGGCTCGATCGCATCGGCCGGCACGAAGCCGAACACCCGGCCGTAGAAGTACAGCTCGGCCTCGAGCGCGCGGCGTATCGTCGCGGCGCGCCGGAAGCCGTGTTGCTCGCCCTCGAACATCAACAGCGCGACCGGCAGGCCCTTGGCCTTGACGGCATCGAACATCGCCTGGGCCTGCGCGGGCGGCACGGCTTTGTCCTCACGGCCCTGCAGCAGGATCATCGGGCTCGCGAGTTGCTCGGTGTGGTGGACCGGCGAGCGTTCGAGGTAGCGCGCACGCATCTGCGGATACGGGCCGATCAGCCGGTCGAGGTAGCGCGATTCGAACTTGTGGGTGTCCTGCGCCAGCGCCTCCAGGTCGCCTATGCCGTAGTGGCTGGCGCCGGCCTTGAAGAAGTCGCGGAACGTCAGCGCGGCCAGCGTCGTGTAGCCGCCGGCGCTGGCCCCGCGGATCGCGATGCGCGCCGGGTCGACACTCCCGCGCTCGATCAGGAAACGCGCGGCCGCGATGCAGTCATCGACATCGACGATGCCCCAGGTACCGTGCAGCCGCTCGCGGTAGGCGCGGCCATGGCCGGTGCTGCCGCCGTAGTTCACGTCGACGATCGCGAAGCCGCGGCTGGTCCAGTACTGGTAGGTCCACTTGAACGCCGCGTCGTTCGACCCCGTGGGACCGCCGTGCGAGACGACCAGCAGCGGCGGCCGCTCCTGCGGCGGGCCGCTCGTGCCGGGATGGACCGGCGCGTAGAAGAACGCATGCGCGGTGAGCCCGCCGCTGGTCGGGAATTCGATGGCCTCCGCGGTCGCCGTGCCGGCCGCGTCGGGTCGTACCGTGCTGGTGCTGCGCAGGCGCTCCCACGCGCCGCTCGTCAGATCGAGCCGGATCACGGCTTCGGGCTCGGTCGGCGCCGCGCCCAGGAACACGACGAAGTCGGGGCCGACCGCGAGCTCGCGTATCGTGCAGAACGGCGTCTCGATCGGGGTCGGTATCGTGGTCCGCGGATCGAGCAGGGCGAGCGTCGAGCGGCCGTCGCGCACATACGTGCAAACGATGCGACCGCGCGCATCGAAGCCGTAGGTCGACATGCCGAGGTTCCACAACGCCGTGCCGAACTCGGCCTGCATCGGGCACAGCGCCTGGACTTCGCCGTCGGCGCCGCGCACGCGGTACAGATTCCACCAGCCGTTGCGGTCGCCGACGAAGTGCAGCTCGCCCTGCGGCGACCAGCTCGGCTGGAAGACGGCTTCGCGGCCCGCGCCGTCCGTGTCGCCGGCGTGGCCGGCGATGGGGCGCGGCGCGTTCAGCGAGCCGTCGGCGGCGAAGTCGGCGAGCCACAACGTCGTGGCGTCCCAGGGCATGTCCGGGTGATCCCAGCTCAGCCATGCGAGCCGGCGGCCATCCGGGCTGATGCACGGGTTCGAATAGAAATCGTGGCCGCTCGCGAGCTCGCGCACCGTGCCGGCCGCGGGGCCGTCGAGCTCGATCGCGACCAGCGTCGTCAGCGCCGCGATGTCGCTGTCGCGGTGATCCTCGCGGACCGCGATCAGGCGGTGGCGCGCTGCGTCGTGCACCGCGTTCGCGAAGCGCTGCTGCGGCTCGTGGGTCAGCCGCACCGGCGCGCTGGCGCCGGGGGCCAGGCGATACAGCTGCTGATCGTCATCGTGGCTGAACACGACGCCGCCATCGGCCAGCACGACGAAGGCGCCGCCGCCGTATTCGTGCACGCGGGTGCGCACGTTGAACGGTGCCGGGTTCAGTTCGGCGAGCGTGCCCTTGCCGTCGCGGCGCATCAGGACGTTGCGGCCCTGTTCGGCCGGGCGGCCCTCGGTCCAGTGGACCAGGTCACCGAGCACCGCGGTCTGGCCCAGGCGTATCGTCGCCCCGGCGATCTGTTCGGCGGAGATCGTCGACGGCCAGCTGCCGAAAGCGCGTATGTCCATGCGGGGTCGCCTTCCGTCGTTCAGGTGTTCAGCGTTCGTGCGTGATGTTCGATGTGCTCGCCGACGAAGCTCGCGATGAAGTAGTAGCCGTGGTCGTAACCCGCGTGGCGGCGCAACGTCAGCGGCTGGCCGCGCTCGCGGCACGCGGCCTCGAACGCATCGACATGCAGTTGCTCGGGCAGGAACTTGTCGGCCAGGCCCTGGTCGACCAACAGCGGCGGCAGCCGCGCGCCCGCCTTGACGAGCTCGGTGGCATCGTGCTCGGCCCAGGCCTTGCGATCGAAGCCCAGATACCCGCCGAACGCCTTGATGCCCCACGGGCACGCCGACGGCGCCGCGACCGGCGCGAACGCCGAGACGCTGCGGTACTGGCGCGGATGCCGCAGCGCCAGCGTCAGCGCGCCGTGGCCGCCCATCGAATGGCCGAAGAGGCCGACCCGATCGGCCCGCGCCGGGAAGTGCGTCGCGATCAGCTCGGGCAACTCCTGCACGACATAGCTCTCCATGCGGAAATGCCGGCTCCACGGCACGGCGGTCGCATCGACGTAGAAGCCGGCGCCGTGGCCGAAGTCCCAGTTCGCGTCAGCCTCGGCGATGCCGGTGTGGCGCGGGCTGGTGTCGGGCGTGACGAGCATCAGCCCGTGCTGCGCGGCGTGCTGCTGCGCGCCGGCCTTGATCGCGAAGGTCTCTTCGGTGCAGGTCAGCCCGGCGAGCCAGACCAGCACCGGCACCGGGCCCTGCGCGGCCTGCGGCGGGCGATAGACGCCGAAGCGCATCGGCAGCCCGATCGTGCTCGACGCATGCTCGTAGAAGCCCTGCACGCCGCCGAACGACGCATGCTCGCTCAGCGTTTTGAAGCTGCCGTTGGGGCTGGGCGTCGCGGTTGTCATCAGTAGATCACCACTGAGCGGATGGACTCGCCGCGCTTCATCAGCGCGAAGCCTTCGTTGATGTCGTCCAGCTTGAGCTTGTGCGTGATCAGCTCGTCGATGCGGAGCTTGCCGTCCATGTACCAGTCGACGATCTTCGGCACGTCGGTGCGCCCGCGCGCGCCGCCGAACGCGCTGCCTTCCCACTTGCGGCCGGTCACGAGCTGGAACGGCCGGGTGCTGATCTCGGCGCCGGCTTCGGCCACGCCGATGATGACGCTGCGCCCCCAGCCCTTGTGCGTGCACTCGAGCGCCTGGCGCATCAGCTTGGTGTTGCCGACGCATTCGAAGCTGTAGTCGGCGCCGCCGTCGGTCAGCTGGACGATCGCGTCGACGACGTTCTCGACCTGCGACGGGTTGATGAAGTGCGTCATCCCGAACTGCCGCGCCATCGCTTCGCGTGCCGGGTTGAGGTCGACGCCGATGATCTTGTCGGCGCCGACCATCTTCGCGCCCTGGATCACGTTCAGGCCGATGCCGCCGAGCCCGAACACCACGACGTTCGCACCGGCCTCGACCTTCGCGGTGAACAGCACCGCGCCGACGCCGGTGGTCACGCCGCAGCCGATGTAGCAGATGGTCTCGAACGGCGCATCGCGGCGTACCTTCGCGAGCGCGATCTCGGGCACGACGATGTAGTTCGAGAACGTGCTCGTGCCCATGTAGTGCAGGATGGGCTTGCCGTCCAGCGAGAAGCGCGAGGTCGCATCCGGCATCAGCCCCTTGCCTTGCGTCGCGCGGATCTGCTGGCAGAGATTGGTCTTGCGCGACAGGCAGAACTTGCACTGCCGGCACTCGGGCGTGTACAGCGGGATCACGTGATCGTCGCGCTGCACGCTCGTGACGCCGGGCCCGACCTCGACCACGACGCCGGCACCCTCGTGCCCGAGGATCGCCGGGAACAGCCCTTCGGGATCGGCGCCCGACAGCGTGTAGTAGTCGGTGTGGCAGATGCCGGTCGCCTTGACCTCGACCAGCACCTCGCCGGCGCGCGGCCCTTCGAGGTCTATCGTCTCGATCGTCAATGGGGCGCCGGCCTTCCAGGCCACCGCGGCTCGTGTCTTCATGCGCTCGGTCTCCGTCGTCATTCGAAAGGAGACCGCATTCTGACGCGGAACGAGACGAGGCTATGCGACGGCAGCGTCGGCCCTGATCATGTCGGCCGCCTTCTCCGCGATCATGATCGTCGGCGCGTTCGTGTTGCCGCTGACGATGCTGGGCATGATGGACGCGTCGACGACGCGCAAGCCCTGCATGCCGTGCACGCGCAGCCGCGCATCGACCACGTCGAGGGCGCTGCGGCCCATGCGACAGGTGCCCACCGGGTGGTAGATCGTGTCGGCGTACGCGCGGATGAACGCCTCGATCTGCGCATCGTCGCGCGCGTTGGCGCTGGCCGGCAGCTCGGCGCCGCGGTGTCCGGCAAGGGCCGGCTGCGCGAGGATGTGGCGCATCAGCTTGAAGCCGCGCACGAGGCGCTCGACGTCGTCGTGCTCGGCCAGGAAGTTCGGGTCGATGCGCGGCGCGGCGAGCGGGTCCGCGCTCGCCAGCGTCAGGCTGCCGCGGCTCTTCGGTCGCAGCAGGCAGACATGGCACGAGTAGCCGTGGCCGAACACCGTCTTGCGGCCGTGGTCGATCAGCTTGCCGATCACGAAGTGCAGCTGCAGATCGGGTTGCGTCTCGTCGGGCCGGCTCTTGATGAAGCCGCCGGCCTCGGCGAAGTTGGTCGTCAGCATGCCGCTGCGCGCACGCCGCCATTCGGCGATGCCCTGCAGCGTGCGCCACGCGCCGGCGAACGACAGCCCGAACAGATCCTTCAGCCCCGGCGCGTCGACGACCTGCACGACATCGACATGGTCGTGCAGTTGCGCGCCGACGCCGGGCAAGTCGTGCACGGTCGCGATGCCGTGCTGCTGCAGCTGCGCGCCCGGGCCTATGCCCGAGAGCATCAGCAGCTGCGGCGACTGCAGCGCGCCGGCGCTGACGATCACCTCGCGGCGCGCCTTCAAGTGCTGCAGCGTGCGGCCGACCCGAACCTCGACGCCGATCGCACGCTTGCCGTCCAGCAGCAGGCGCGTGGTGTGCGCGTCGGTCATCACCGTGAGGTTGGGGCGTGTGCGGTGGGGCGTCAGGTACGCCTTCGCAGCGCTGTAGCGCTCGCCGTGGCGATGCGTGACCTGGTAGCGGCCCACGCCTTCCTGCACCGGACCGTTGAAGTCGTCGTTCAGCGGGTAGCCGGCCTGCCGCGCGGCCTCGATGAAGATGGGGCCGAAGCGGTTCGGGCTGCCCAGGTCCATCACGTTGAGCGGGCCGCCGGTCGCATGCCAGGCATCGGCGCCGCGCTCGTTGTGTTCGGCGCGCTTGAAGTACGGCAGCACCTCGTCATACGCCCAGCCGGGGTTGCCTTCGGCGGCCCACGCGTCGTAGTCCTCGCGCGCGCCGCGCACGTAGATCATCGCGTTGATCGAGCTGGAGCCGCCGAGCACCTTGCCGCGCGGTTGGTAGCCGCGGCGGCCGTTCAGGCCGGCCTGCGGCACCGTCTCGAAGCCCCAGTTCGCCTGACCATTGCGCGCGAGCACCGCGAGGCCGGCCGGGCAGTGAATCAGCACGCTCGTGTCGGCCGGGCCGGCTTCGAGCAGGCAGACCGAGACGTTCGGATCTTCGCTCAGGCGCGCCGCGAGCACGCAGCCGGCGGAGCCGCCGCCGATCACGATGTAGTCGAACATGAGTGAGGCAAGTCGAGGGCGATGCCGCCGGCAAGTTGAGGCGCCGCGGATCATATCGACGCGCCCCGCGCACAACCTAGGGCGGCACGCCTATTCGGCATCGGGACATTCCCCGGCCTGCGCGGCGCGGTGCATCCGCGGACCGCGAATAACCGTATAGGCAACGAAGCACGCGGTTCTGGCAAGATGCCGGCCGCGCGAGCGGGTCGCTACTCAGACGAAGGAGTGCTGCATGAACAAG